>NZ_JAGMUE010000008.1:0-209347 GCF_019049165.1 Streptomyces sp. AC627_RSS907 | reverse complement strand
ATCGGCCGTGCCGTCGCGGAACGACTGGCGGGCACCGACCGCCCCCACACCCCCTGAACCCCTGTCCGGCCGACCCCACCCACCCCAGTACGGAGCACCCCCATGACCAACCCCTTCGAGAACGACGACGCCCAGTACCTGGTCCTCGTCAACGACGAACTGCAGTACTCCCTCTGGCCGGTCTTCGCCGACGTCCCCGCCGGCTGGACCGTCGCCCTCCCGGCCTCGAGCCGTCAGGAGTGCCTCGACCACGTCGAGAAGAACTGGACGGACATGCGGCCCAAGAGCCTGGCCGACGCCATGGCCGAGCAGTGACCACCCCGAGCCCCTCCTGCCCCGGAACACCCGGAACACCCGGAACACCTCGTGAGGAGAACGACATGACAGACACCACACCCGCCGCCTCCCTGCGCGTCGGCCACGTCGAGCTGTACGTCACCGACGCCGAGGCCGCCGCGGCGGCCTTCACCGACGGCTACGGCTTCCAGGTCTGCGCCACCGCCGAACGCGGCGGCCCCGAGGGGGCTTCCCGCTCCCTCGCCCTGCGCCAGGGCGACATCGTCCTCGTGGTGACCCAGGCGCTCGACGACAGCCACCCGGCCGCCGCCTACGTGGCACGGCACGGCGACGGCATAGCCGACATCGCGCTCACCGCCCGCGACGCCCGCGAGGCCTTCGCCGACGCCGTGTCCCGCTCCGCCACGCCCCTCGCCGAGCCCGCCGAGCGGGACGGCTGGGTCACCGCCGCCATCGCCGCCGGCTTCGACGACGTACGCCACACCCTCGTCCAGCGGCCCGCCGGCCACACGGACACGGCCGTGCCGCTGCCCGGCTTCGAGCCGGTGGCCCGGTCCGCCGCCTCCGGGGAGCCGGCTCCGGTGGGCCTGACGGTCCTCGACCACGTGGCGGTCAGCGTCCCCATGGGCCGGCTGGCCGAGAGCACCGGCTACTACGAGCGGGTCTTCGGCTACGAGTCCGTGTACGAGGAGCTGATGGTCCAGGGCACCGAGGCCATGGACTCCAAGGCCGTGCGCAGCCCCGCCGGGGACCTCACCTTCACCGTCCTCGCGCCGAGCCCGGAGCACGACGCCGGTCACATCGGTGACTTCCTGGAGCGGCACGGCAGCGGCGGCGTGCACCACCTGGCCTTCGCCACCACCGACATCATCACCACCGTCGACCGCATGCTCGAGCGCGGCATCGTCTTCCTCGGCACCCCCGACACGTACTACGACCGGCTGGAGCAGCGCCTCCAGCTGAACCGCCACTCGATCGCCGAACTGCGCAAGGGCCGCATCCTCGCCGACGAGGACCACGGCGGCCAGCTCTTCCAGATCTTCACGCGGACCGTCCATCCCCGGCGCACGGTCTTCTACGAGATCATCGAGCGCGCCGGAGCGGACAGCTTCGGCGGCGGCAACGTCCGCGCGCTGTACGACGCCGTACAGGCGGAGAAGGCCGAGCACGAGGCCGCCGCCACCACCGACGGGGAGACCGCGTGACCGACCCGGCACTCGCCGGCCTGCTCACCCCCGCCGACGCGGAGGCTCTGGCGGCGGCGGTCCTGCCCACCGCCGTGGAGCGCTTCGTCGGCGGGGCGGCGGGCGCGGAACTCACGCTCCGCGCCAACCGCGCCGCGTTCGACCGGCTCCACCTCGTTCCCCGGGTGCTCGCGGACGTCTCGTCCGTCGGCACCACCCGCACCCTGCTCGGCACGGAGAGCACCCTCCCGGTGGCCGTGGCCCCGATGGCGTACCAGAGGGCCGTGCACCCGGACGGAGAACTGGCCACGGCCCGCGCCGCCCGGGACGCCGGTGTCCCGTTCACCGCGTGCACCTTCAGCAGCACCGCCGTGGAGGACATCGCCGCCACCGGCGCCGCCACCTGGTTCCAGCTGTACTGGCTGCGCGACCGCGGCCACACCGAGGAGCTGCTGAAGCGCGCGGAGGCGGCCGGCTGCCGCGCGCTGATGCTGACCGTCGACACGCCGAGGATGGGACGCCGGGCGGCCGACATGCGCGGCGCCTTCACCCTGCCCGAGGGGGTGTCGCCCGTGCACTTCGGTCCCCGCCCCGACGGTGTGCCGCGCGCCGCCGGCAGCGGCGTGAGCGCGGTCGCCGCGCAGACCGCCAACGTCGTCGACCCGTCCCTCGGCTGGGCAGACCTGGACTGGCTGCGCGAACACACGCGGCTGCCGCTGGTACTCAAGGGCGTCCTGGACCCGGCCGACGCCGAACGCGCCGCGGCCTGCGGTGCGGACGCGCTGGTGGTCTCCAACCACGGCGGCCGCCAGCTCGACGGCGCCCTGCCCGCACTCGACGCCCTGCCCGCCGTGGCCGAGGCGGTCGCGGGGCGGTGCGAGGTGTTCTTCGACAGCGGCGTCCGCAGCGGTACGGACGTCCTGAAGGCCCTCGCCCTCGGCGCCGACGGCGTGCTGCTGGGCCGCCCCGTGCTGTGGGGCCTGGCGGCCGGCGGGCACCAGGGCGTGCTCAGGGTGCTCCACCTGCTCGGCGAGGAACTGGAGTCGGCCCTCGCGCTGGCCGGCTGCCCGGACCTCGCCGCGGCGGCACGGCTGCGCACCGTCCCCGGCCCGGGAGGGCAACCGCGATGACCACGGCGAGCACGGCCACGGACTGGCCCGGCCCCCGGACGTGGTGCGTACGCACCAGGAGACGCGGGTGGCCGGTCCGGCTGGACCAGGGGAAGCCGGCGTAGGGGGACGATGCCCGGCGGGGCGCCGACGGGGAGTGTGGCGGCCGGCGGGCAGTCGCGGCACCCGTCGGTGCCGGGCCCGGTCGCGAGGCCGGGGCATGTCTGCTCAGTGCCTCACCCGCGATATCCACGCTCGGCAGCACACGGTTCAGGATACGGGGCGCCCCGGGCCCGGGTTCCGCGTGAGGCCGGGTCGGGCGGCCGGACCATGCTCGGGGGCCGGCCCGGCAGGCCAAGGACCGGGCCCGTGACATCCAATGTCTCCACGGGGCCCAAGGTGGCTGGTGTGAGTCAGCGAGTGAGCCTTCTGCGAACGGCGGGACAAAAGTGTCATGTTGCCGACGTGTCGAGGGCGTACGCCACACGGGAGAGGGTGACCCTCTTGAATACATCCGATCTCTGTGCGTGGATGAATGCTGCCGTCCCGCAGTTCGGCCCCACGACCGAGGAGAACCGACGATGACGCACGCCCCGTTCCGGACCACGGCCGTCCACGGTGACCGCCGTGCCTGAAGTGATCACCGCCGTCGAGGCCGCCGACATCCGGTTTCCCACCTCGCGCGCGCTCGACGGCTCGGACGCCATGAACCCCGAACCGGACTACTCCGCCGCCTACGTCACCCTCCGCACCAGCGAGGGCGGCGAGGGCCACGGCCTGGCCTTCACCATCGGCCGGGGCAACGAGGTGGAGGTCGCCGCCATCGAGGCCCTCTCCTCCCTGGTGGTGGGTCTGGACGTCGAAGAGCTCCTGAGCGACCTCGGTGCCTTCTCCCGACGCCTGACCGGCGACAGCCAACTGCGCTGGCTCGGACCGGCCAAGGGAGTCGTCCACATGGCCGCGGCCGCGATCGTCAACGCCGCCTGGGACCTGTACGGGCGCCGTGAGCAGAAGCCCGTATGGCGACTGCTGTCGGAGATGACCCCCGAACAGCTCGTCGCGCTGGTCGACTTCCGGTACCTGCGGGACGCCCTCACGCCGGCCGAGGCCCTGGAGATCCTGCGCGCCGCCGAACCCGGTCGCGCCGAGCGCACCAGGCTCCTGCTGGAGCACGGCTATCCCGCCTACACCACCACCCCCGGCTGGCTCGGGTACACCGACGCCAAACTGGTGCGCCTGTCCGAGGAAGCGGTCGCCGACGGCTTCACCCAGATCAAGCTCAAGGTCGGCGCCGACGCGGCCGACGACGAGCGCCGCCTGCGCCTGGCCCGTGAAGCGGTGGGGCCCGGGGTACGGATCGCGCTCGACGCCAACCAGGCGTGGGGCGTGGCGGAGGCCGTCGAGCGGGTGGCCGCCCTGGCCGTCCACGATCCGTACTGGATCGAGGAACCCACCTCACCCGACGACATCCTGGGGCACGCGGCCGTCCGCCGGGGCGTCGCACCGGTCAAGGTCGCCACCGGTGAGCACTGCCACAACCAGGTCATGTTCAAGCAGCTCCTCCAGGCCGGCGCCGTCGACATCCTGCAACTGGACGCCAGCCGCGTCGCGGGCGTCACCGAGAACGTCGCCGTCCTGCTGCTGGCCGCCAAGTTCGGTGTCCCCGTCTGCCCCCACGCCGGCGGTGTCGGCCTGTGCGAGATGGTCCAGCACCTGTCGATGTTCGACTACGTCGCCGTCTCCGCGACCACCGAGAACCGGGTGATCGAGTACGTCGACCACCTGCACGAGCACTTCACCGACCCCGTGCGCATCCGTGACGGCCACTACCTCGCTCCCACCGCGCCCGGGATCGGCGCCCGCCTCCACGCCCGCTCGGCCGCCGACCACACCTACCCCGACGGCCCCGTCTGGGCCACCGACCCCGAGGACGGAGCGAAGTGAGCACACTCGAACTCCAGGGACTCAGAGCCCTCGTCACCGGCGGAGCCTCCGGCATCGGAGCGGCGACCGCCCGTCTCCTCGCCGCGCGGGGGGCCCGGGTCGCCGTCCTGGACCTGGACACCACCGGCCTGCCGGCCCCGCTGCGCGGCGTGCGCGCGGACCTCACCGACGACGCCTCCGTGCGCGCCGCCGTCGCCGACACCGTGGAACACTTCGGCGGGCTGGACATCCTGGTCAACAACGCGGGCATCGGAGCCCGGGGGACCGTCGAGGACAACGACGACGACGAGTGGCACCAGGTGTTCGACGTCAACGTACTCGGCCTCGTACGCAGCTCCCGGGCCGCCCTGCCGCACCTGCGGCGATCCGCTCACGCCGCGATCGTCAACACCTGCTCCATCGCCGCGACGGCCGGACTGCCCCAGCGCGCCCTGTACTCGGCGAGCAAGGGCGCCGTGCTCTCCCTGACGCTCGCCATGGCCGCCGACCACCTGCGTGACGGCGTCCGGGTCAACTGCGTCAACCCCGGCACCGCCGACACCCCCTGGATCGACCGCCTCCTGAACGCCGCCGAGGACCCCGCCGCCGAACGCGCCGCGCTCCAGGCACGCCAGCCCATGGGCCGGCTGGTCACCGCCGACGAAGTCGCCGCGGCCATCGCGTACCTGGCCGGCCCCGCGGCCGCCTCCGTGACCGGCACCGCACTCGCCGTCGACGGCGGCATGCAGGGACTGCGCCCGCGCCCGGAGCGGAGGTGAGGGCGCCGTGACCGCACCGCACACCCGCACCCTGGGCCGCAGCACCGTCCCCGTCACCGCCCTCACCCTCGGCACGGCGGCCCTCGGCAACCTGTTCACGGCCATCACCGACGACCAGGCCGCAGCGACCGTGGAGGCCGCCTGGACGGCGGGAATCCGCAGCTTCGACACCGCACCCCACTACGGCCTGGGCCTGTCCGAGCGCCGCCTCGGCCGCGCCCTGGCCGGCAGGCCCCGCACCGACTACACCCTCTCCAGCAAGGTCGGCCGCATCCTCGTGCCCCACGACCGGCCGGGTGAGGACGACCTGGCCCACGGCTTCGCCGTCCCCGCCGGCCACACACGCGTCTGGGACTTCACCGCCGACGGCGTCCGACGGTCCATCGAGCACAGCCTCATCCGACTCGGCCTGGACCGCCTCGACGTCGCTCTCCTCCACGACCCCGACGACCACGCGGAGGCCGCCTTCCACCAGGCGTACCCGGCGCTGGAGCGGCTGCGCGCCGAGGGGGTCGTGGGGGCGATCGGGGCCGGCATGAACCAGACGGACATGCTCACCCGCTTCGTCACCGACACGGACGTCGACGTCGTCCTGCTGGCCGGACGGCACACCCTGCTCGACCACAGCGGCCTGACCGGCCTCCTCCCCGCCGCCCACGAGCGCGGCGTCTCGGTCCTGGCCGGCGGGGTCTTCAACTCCGGTCTGCTCGCCGACCCCGGACCCGGCGCGCGCTACGACTACGCGCCGGCTCCGCCCCACGTCCTGTCCCGGGCCATGAGGCTGCGAGCCGTCGTCGAGCGGCACGGCGTTCCGCTGCGCGCGGCCGCCCTGCACTATCCGCCGGCCCACCCGGCCGTGGCCGGCGTCCTGATCGGCGCCCGCAGCCCCGAAGAAGTCGAGGACGCCGTCGCTGTCATGCGCCGCCCCGTCCCCGCGGCCGTCTGGGACGATCTGAAGGGCGAAGGGCTGCTCCCCGCGTGGGCTCCGACACCGTAGGAGGCCCACCTCGTCGCGGGGCCTACTTGGCGTACATCAGGGTGCCGAAGCCGAGCTGGTCGTAGCCGCCGCTGGCCGAGCCGTAGTCGCCGCCTCCGCCCTCGGGGGCGACGGAGAAGCACATCAGGGAGACGTACGTGTCGTCGAGGTACCTACGCCGGTTGTAGTGGTAGTGGAGCATCGCCCACACGGGGCGCGCCTGGCCGCGGCTCGCCGGCGAGACGACGGTGTGGGACTGCTGGGCGCAGTTCTGGCCGGTGCCCCACGTGTACCGGGTGAACGGGACGTCCTGGCCCAGGTTGTACTTGGCGACGTACTGGGCGGCCTTCATGAACCGGTTGCCGTCGTAGCCGTACAGGTCGTCGCCCTGGTTCCAGGCCATCTCGCAGAGGGCGCCCATCTGGCCCATGCCCATCACGCTGTGGCCCTGGTCGCGGCCCGACTCCTGCCACTGCCCCAGGGCGTGGCCGTCGGTGTCGGTGTGCAGGTACGGGACGGCGTGGGCGAGGGATCCGTTGCCGGCGCCGGACGTGAAGTAGGCGACGGCCTGGTCGTACTTGGCGCGGTCCTCGGTGAGGATGCCGATGGCCATGACCGAGGCCGTGTTGCACAGGTCCCAGTTGGCCCAGTAGTTGGTGATGCAGGCGTCGTTGTGCTGGATGAGGAACTGGTTGTTGAGCGGGTAGAAGACGTTCGCCATCATCTGCTGGAACGCCGCGAGGTCGAACGCGGGGTGGTCCCGCATGAGTTCGGCGGCGTTGGCGAACTGCCAGCCGTAGATGCCGGCGGCGAGGAACCGGTCCGCGTTGCCGGTGACGGTCGTGAGCGTCGACGACCAGGCGTTGAGGATCCCGGCGGCGCACCGGGCGTTCGCCTCGGTGCCGCCGACTCGCCAGCGGAGGGCGTTCTGGTAGGCGGCGGCGATGTCGTTGTAGAGAAGGGCGTAGTTCTGTCCGGTCCCGCCGCGGATGACCGTCGCTGTCGGGCGGGGCGTCCAGGTGGACTGGGCGTGGGGGTTGGCGGTCAGCCTGCGCCAGCCGGACAGCCAGGGTTCCGTGCCGGCGGCGACGCGGAGCCTGGCGCGGTTGATGTCGCCGGCGTTGTGCAGCATGCCGGGGTGGGTGAAGGCCGTGGGTGCCGCGCCCGCGGCGCCGGTGAACGCGGCGCCTGTTCCGGCTGCGGCGGCGAGCGCGCCGGCGGCCGTCAGCAGGCGGCGGCGGCTCAGTGCGCTGTCGTGGTTCCTGTGGGGGGAAGTGCGGCTCATCGCTGTGCGTCTCCCGTCCTGTCAGTGTCGGTTTTGGGCGATGCTCACCCTCTCGAACGTGGTGGTGCTGTGGACCAGGGGACCGCGGGAGCAGACCACGAGGCCCACGTAGTGGGGGGCGTCACCGAACCCGGGGATCTCGCCGGAGGCCAGCACGGTCCAGGTGGCGCCGTCATCGGTGGAGGCGTGGGCGGCGAAGGCGTTCCCGGTGCGCCTGAGCCTCAGCAGACAGGGAGTGGTGACCGCGGCGTCGCCGGTGAAGGCCGACTTCCCGGCCACCGTCGGGCGCAGCATCAGCTGGGCGGTGGTGCCGCCGGTGACGATGGCCCCGGCCGCCCGGTCGAAGGGGTTGAGGGACGTGGTCATCAGCAGCCCGACCCGGTCGTCGGGCGCACCGGTCCGGGAGACCAGCCGGGCGGTGACCTCGCAGTCGCCGGTGACGGGGCGCCGTACGAACTGGCCCGTCATGCCCTGGTTGTTGACGCCGAGGTCGGTCCCGGCACCCCGTACCACGAAGGTGCCGTCCTCGTACGCCGTACTGCCGGGCGTGCGGACCGCGACCACGCCCAGGGTGGCGAAGGCGCGTTCGTCCAGGACCACGTCGCCCAGGTCGCCGTACGTCCAGGGGGCGGGCGGCGGTGTGCCGACCGTGAGGACGAGGGTGCCGGCGCCGGTGCCGGCCGCGTTGCCCGCCGTGGTCTCGACGGCGAACCTGCCGGTGCGCGTGGGCGTGCCGGAGACCAGTCCGGTGCGCCTGTCGAGGCGCAGGCCGTCGGGCAGGCCGTGGGCGGTGAACCGTACGGGCTCGTGCGTGGCGCGCAGGAGGTGGCGGAAGGCGACGCCCTTGTTCGCGAACGCCGTCGTGGCGGGGGCGAGCGCGGGGACGGCCGGGTGAGGCATGCGGGCGGACACGGGCGCGGAGCGCGGGCCGCGACCGGAGCGGTTCGTCTTCGCGACGGCGTAGTGGTACGTCGTCCCGGGTCTGCCGGTCGCGTCGGCGTACCGCACCCGGGTGCCGAAGCCGACGGGACCGACGTCGGTCGCGAGCGTCCGGAAGGGCCCGTCGGCGGCCGTGGCGCGCAGCACGGTGAACCGGGCGCCGGGGTCCGGGTCGGTCCAGGCCAGCTCCACGGCGTCGGAGCCGGAGGCGGCGCGCAGGCCGCTCACGGTGCGGGCGGGACGGGGCACCGACCAGACCGCGCCGGTCGCGGACTCCACGGTGACGTTGTCGAAGGCGCCGGTGCCGGTCTCGGCGTACTCCTCGTCGACGCCCAGGCAGGAGCTGAGGGCGAGGCCCGCGTACACCGTGCGACCGAGGTCGGCCTCGGTCGTGCCGACCCCGGTCCAGTGGACGCCGTCCGGGGAGACGGCCCCGGTGCAGCGGCGGCCCCTGCGGGTCACCCGGACCCAGTACGGCGCCCGCAGGCGGTAGCCGTCGCCCGCGCCCTCGACGTACGGGGCCTCGATGGGGGTCGCGGAGTCGGGCAGCGTGCCCAGATCGGAGATCGGGAAGGACGCGTCCACCGTGATCGCCCGCCGCTGGGACGGCGGTACGGGAGTGCTGCCGGTCGCGGAGACGGGCGCACCGGCTCTCGGGCGTACGGTCCACACGCCGCTCCAGGTGTGCAGCGGCAGCCCCTGGATCAGCATCGAGGCGTGCGCGGCGTCCGGGGCGAGCGAGCCGCGGAGGGCGACGCCGATCCTGGCGTACTGGGAGCTGAGCGGGAACACGATCCGCGCGGTGACGGTGACGTCGCCGCGCACCGGCAGGTACACCAGGTGGTGGCCGTCGCCCGTGCCGCTCGCCTCCAGGACGAAGCGCTCGCCGTCGAAGGCGGCGGAGCCCGGGATCCGCACCTCGCCGACGTCACGGCAGGCCCAGGGGCCGGGGAGGCCGGCGGTCGCGGCGACCGGGCTCGAAACGGGGCCCCGCCCGAGGGAGTTGGCGGCGGTCACGGTGTAGTAGCAGGTCCGGCCGGGACGTGGGGGGCGGGTGTCCGTGTACGCCGGCTCGTCGAGCCCGGAGGCGATCTCCTCGTAGGGCCCCTGGGGGCGTTCGGCCCGGTGGACGGTGTACGCCGTCGCCTCCGCGGACGGCAGCCAGGCCACGGTGACCTCGCGGTCGCCGCCCACCGCCGTCACCCCCGCGGGGGCCGTGGGCACCCTCGGTGCCGGGGCCCTGGTGCCGGCGTAGGCGAAGGTGCCGAAGCCGGGCAGGTCGTCGTTGCCCGCCTCGACGACGCGGGCGCCGTCGGCGCCGCGGAAGACGGCGGCCCGGGTGTGCGGGGCGTCGAGGCCGCGGACACCGGCGTAGTGGGCGTAGTACATCTCGTAGACCGGGGGCAGGGTGCCGCGGCCCTTCGACGACACGGCCGTCTTGAGGTACTTGCCGGTGCGGTCGAGGTCGGGGGTGAAGGGGACGTCGCCGCCGAGGTTGTAGCGGGCGGCGTACTCGGCGCCCGCGAGGATGCGGTTGTCGTCGAAGCCCCACAGGTCGACGCCCTGGTTCCAGGCGACCTGTGCGGCGTCGCCCGTCAGGCCGACGGCGAGCTGCTCGTGGCCCTGGTCGCGGCCGGCCTCCTGGCCCTGGCCGGTGACGGAGACGACGCGGTGGCGGACGCTGCCGTTGCCCGCGCCGGCGGCGGCGAAGCGCAGGGCGTCCTCGAAGAGGGTGCGCTCCTCGCAGAAGACGCCGATGGCCAGGATCGTCTGGATCGAGGTGAGCTCCCAGTTGCCGTTGGCGTAGAGCGTGTAGCCCGACACCGCCGGATACCAGACGTCCAGGAAGGACCGCTCGCACCGGGCGATGTCCGCCGCGGTCCAGCCGTCGTAGCCGCTGTGGCGCAGCAGTTCGGCCGCGTTGACGAACTTGAAGGCCTGGAGTCCGGCGCCGAGCGGTCCGTCGGCGCCGGTGATCGTGGTCAGCGACGCGGACCAGGCGTTGAGGATGTCGCGGGCCTTGTCGGCGTGTGCCCGCTGCCCGGTGACGCACCACATGAGGGCGTTCTGGTAGGCCGCGGCCGAGTCGTTGACGGCCTCGTTCACATGGTCGCCGGGGCCGCGCCCCCAGGAGGTGATGTGTCCGGTGTTGCGGACGGTGTACGTCGCCTTCGAGCGGTGGTGGGCCGCGAGGACCAGGTAGCCGTCGTGGACGGGTGACTGCTCGGCGGCGACCGCCGCCTTCATGTGGGCGAGGTCGTCGGCGGTGTGCAGCAGTCCGGGGTGGGTGAAGGGACGGGAACGGGCCGGGCCGCCGACGGCCAGGGCGGGGCCGGGCACGAGCGCTCCGCTCGCGCCCGACGCCAGCAGCAGGGCGGCGGTGCCGCCGAGGAAGCCGCGGCGGGTGGTCGCCGGGACGCTCATGACGCGGTGCCCGCCTCGGCCTCGGCGGTGGTGAGGAACCTCAGGTTCGTCACGTGCTCGTTGACGTGCATCGGGACGAAGTCGGTGGTGAGGTACCAGGTCGGCTTCTTCATCGAGTCCGCGACGACCGTGCCGTTGACCACGAGGTTCTCGAAGGTGACGTTCTTGACCGGGTGGTCGGCGTCGTAGCCGAGCAGCATGCAGGTCGCGAGCGGCTTGCCGGTGTAGGAGAGGTCCTTGACGTGGACGTTCTCGATACCGCGGCCGACCGAGGTGTTGTACTTCGTGTTGAACATGACCCGCATGTGGATGAGCTGGCCCCAGCGGAAGTCCTCCACGCGGACCCCGTCGACCCGCACGTTCCTGATCAGGTTGCTGTCGCCGGCGTTGAGGGCGATGCACCCCTGGTAGCCCATCTGGGGTTCGCGGTGGTCGCAGATGTCGAGGTTCTCGAAGACGAGGTTCTCCAGGACCTCGGGGGCGGCGGTGTTGCCGTGCGTGCCCACGTTGACCGGGTGGGCGACGTCCGCCCAGAGCGTGGAGTTGCGGACGGTGATGTTCCGGGTGTCGCCGTAGTACTCCCAGCGGTGCGTGTAGATCGCGATGCAGTCGTCGGAGTTGCGCATGAACACGCCGTCGATGGTGACGTCGGTGCTGGAGAAGACGTCGATGCCGTCACCCCAGCCCTTGGAACTGAACGCCGCCATGTCCCTGAGCAAGACGTCGGCGGACTGGCCGATCTGGACCGCGTAGCCGTTCGGGTTGAGCATGGTCAGGCCGCCGACGGAGATGTCCGTCGAGCCCTCGACGAGCACGCCGCCCGCCGCGGTGCCGGCGAGCACGCCCCGGCCGGCGAGCCGGGCGCCGTGTACGTCCTTGAAACGGACGGTCGCCTTGAGGACGGCGCCGCCGTGGACGTACACGGTCTTGCCGGAGGGCACGTCGAGGTATCCGTCGGGGGTGGTGTGGACGCCGGGACCGAAGTAGAGGACGTCGGGGTCGTTCTCCCTGGGCCGCCGCGGCTCGACCGCACGGGCGAACAGGTGGAGGCAGTCGAAGAGGTCGTCGTTGATCTGCACGACGACCTTCCGCGGCCGGTCCAGCCTGAACCGCAGCGTGTCGGCGCGCACCTCCGGTGTGATGCCGTACGAGTCCGGCCGCACCCGCACCCGCTCCACACCGCCCTTGATGTACGTCACCTCGACCTCGACCTCGCCGGAGAAGTCGAAGTAGGCGAGGGACGAGTCGAACTGCTTCTTTCTGCCCGTGGCGGGGTCGATCTCCGCGAGGGTGGGCCGGTACACCCCGAGGGTCTGCCAACGGCCGCCGCGCGAGCGGACCTTGACGGTGAAGCTGTCGGTCTTGACCGGGGCACCGGCCGGCACCGGGTACGTCACCAGCCGGGGCCGCCCGCCCGAGGTCTCCTCCGCGCGGGCCGCCGCGGCCGTGGAGTGGGTGAAACCGGCGGCGAGCGCGGTGGCGCCGGCCCCCCGAAGGGCCGTACGACGGGACAGGGGCGTGTTCATGGGGAACTCCGATCCAGTGAAGGGGCGACAGGTGTCGGGTGGGACGGCGGCGCTACTTGAGACCCGTGGTCGACATGCCGGCGACGAACCCGCGCTGGGCGACCAGGAAGATCAGCAGGACGGGTACGACGTACATCACCGAGGCGGCGGCCTGGAGGTTGGTGACCGGTGTGCCGGCCGAGGTGACGTAGCTGCTCATGACGGCGACGGCGAGCGTGGAGCGGTCGGACGACAGCAGCAGCTGCGGGGCGATGTAGTCACCCCAGCTCCAGGTGAAGGCGATGATGAAGCTCGCGGAGAGGACCGGCCAGGACTGCGGCAGGAAGATCCGCCAGAAGATCGCGGCATAGCCGCAGCCGTCGACGATCGCCGCCTCCTCCAGTTCGCGGGGCAGGCCGGCGAAGAACTGCCGGAAGAGGAAGACCAGATAGGGCGCCGCGGACAGGCCCCACAGCACCCACGGCCAGTAGGTGTCGACCATGCCGAGCCTGGCGAAGATCAGGTAGGTCGGCAGCAGGGTGATCATCTGGGGCAGCATCATCGAGCCGACGAGGATGCCGAACAGGGTCTTCTTGCCGGGTGCGGTCAGCCGGGCGAAGCCGTAACCGACCCAGGCCGAGCTGAGGGTGATGAGCGTGGCGTAGATCGTGGCGATGATCAGGGAGTTGCGGGCGTAGCCGAGGAAGTCGATCAGGTGGTAGGCGTCGGCGAAGTTGTCCCACTGGAAGACGGCGGGCAGCCAGTGCACGGGTGAGGCCGCCAGCTCGGCCGGGGTCTTCAGACCGGAGAGGACCAGCCATCCGAAGGGGCCGAGGAAGAGTCCGGTGACCGCGACGAGGACCGTGTAGAGGACGAGGCGGTTCACCCGCACCCGGACCCGGGCCGTCGAGGCGGGGGCGGCCGGAGAGTCCCGGGGCACCTGGGAACGGGTGGTCGGGAGGGTGGCGGTCACTTCTTCGCCTCCGGGTCGACGTTGTAGAACACCACGCCGGACGTGAACCTGAAGATGAGTCCGGTGGCGATGAGGATCAGGACGAAGAGCACCCACAGCAGCGCTGAGGCGTAGCCGTAGCGGCCGAAGGCGAAGTACTGCGCGAACACGTGCATCATGTACAGGTGGTTGGACTGCGGGATCGCGGTGACGCCGGCCGTGGTGGCGTCCGGTGCCAGCAGCAGCGGCATGATGGTCTGCACCGAGGCGATGACACCCGTCACGGTCTGGAAGAGCAGGACGGGGGAGAGCAGCGGCACGGTGATGCTGCGGAAGGTCCGCCAGGCGCCGGCGCCGTCGATACGGGCCGCCTCGTGCAGTTCGCGGGGCACGTCCTGGAGCCCGGCCAGCGAGATGATCATTATGTTGCCGGCGCCCCACAGCACGGTCATCAGCAGGACGTAGCGCGCGTAGGGGTCCGTGAGCCAGCCCAGGGCGTCCATGCCGAAGACGTTCAGAACGCCGTTCGCGGCGCCGGAGTTCTGGTCGAAGAGCTGCTTGAAGGCGATGCCCGCGCCCACGGGTGGTATCACGGCCGGCACGTAGAGCAGGGTGCGGAACAGGCCGCGTGCCCTGAGCGGCCGGTTGACCAGGACAGCGAGTCCCAGCCCGGCGGTGATCGACAACGGCACCGAGGTCACCGCGAACAGACCTGTGCGACCCAGGGCGCTCCAGGTCTGGGAGTCGGAGAACAACTCGCGGTAGTTGCCGAGTCCGACGTAGTGCCAACGGGGTGAGATGCCGTCGAACGTGGTGAAGCTCAGCCACAGCGCATAGACCATCGGGACGACCGTCAGCAGGACGAACCCGATGAGCCAGGGAGAGACGAACATGTAGAAGGCCCGGTGCCCGCGCCTGGTCGACGAGGACCGGTTGGCACGGTTCGCGGGTGGTGCCGGGGGGCCGGAGGGCGAGGCTTCGCCCGTCCGGCCGGCTGCGGCAGTGATGTGCCGGACCGTCATCCCACCTGCTCCTTACCCCGTTCGAGCTGCTCGTTCATGACCGAGTTCAGACGGCGTGCGAGGGTGTCGACGGACATCTCGCCCTTCATCGCGGCCGGGGCGAACCGGTTGAAGACGGCGGCGAGCGAGTCCACCGTGGCGTAGGGAGTGAAAGCGATCACCGAGAAGTGCTCCAGCTCGGCCTCCTGGACCTTCAGTACGCGCCTCTGGTGGGGCTCCTGGGCCGGCATCAGCGGTCGCAGGGACCTCAGCGTGGGGATGCCCCAGCCGCCGGCGGCGCGGGCCTTGGCCGGTGCCTCGCCGAAGAACCACTCGAACACCCGCCACGCGGCGTCCTTGTTGCGCGCCTTGCGCGGCATCCACAGGCCGGTGCCCGCCTGGCAGGGGCTGACCCGCCGGCCGCCCTGGAAGACGGGAGCGGGAGCGAGGCGGGAGTGCGGCGCGAGCTCGGCGTCGGCGTTGATGACCCCTCCCAGCCAGTAACCGCAGTTCGACATGGCCATCCGGCCCGCCTGGTACGTGGGGCCGTCCCAGCCGTTGGGGTCGGGCTGGAGGATGCTGGGCCCGACCCCGGTCCTGCCGTACTCGACGTACCAGTTCAGCGCCTTGCGGGCGGGAGGCGTGGTGAAGTCGACGCGGGTGAAGTCGTCGTTGAAGATGCCGCCTCCGGCGGCGACGGCCAGACTCGCCAGCAGGGTGGGGGCGCTCACGCCGTTGTAGCTGCCGCCGAAGACGGTGGTCTGCCCGTTCCTGCGCCGGGTGAGCCGCTTGGCGTTCTCCAGCCACTCCTCGTAGGTGACCGGTTCCAGTTCCGGCGGATGGCCGACCCCCGCCTCGTCGAACAGCGCGGTGTTGTACCAGAACATGGAGTCCTGCGAGTAGTCCTTCGCCATGCCGTAGCGGGGGCCCCTGCCCTGGATCCGTCCGTCGTAGCGCCACAGGTCGTTCACCGGGTCCAGGTCGGCTACGTCGAGGACGCCGCTCCGGGCGAAGTACGGGTCCAGTTCCTCCATCACGTCGCGCGCCGCGAAGTAGGGCGTGTCCGTGGCACCGACGCCGCGGACCAGGTCGGGCGGGTTGCCGTTGGTCATCATCGCGATCAGCTTGGTGATGTCGTAGGGCACCGTGGCGATCTTGATGCCGATGTCCTTCTGGGCCTGTGCGAGCAGGTCCGCGGAGAGGTCGTCGGGCTTGACCATCAGCGTGACGGTCTCCCCTGGGCCGCTGACGCCGGTGGACACCCGCAACGCGCAACCGCTCAGGGACGACGCCCCGACGGCACCACCGGCCGCCAGGGCGAGGAACCTGCGACGGCTGGGAGGGATACCGGCGTGGGCACGCATGGATGTCTCACCTTCGTTCGGGGAGCGGCTCGTGGCGGGAGGGTTCGTCCATCGAGCTGTTTGGGTAGCAACCGATTTCTGTGAGCGACGGCCAGAGCTTCCAGCGGCTCATGCGTGGCGTCAAGGCTTCTGACCAATTTTCGAGAAACCGGCCGGTGGCCGGTGGCAGCGGCGCCCGGGACGCGCCGAGTGCGCCCTGGATACCCAAATACACAGGTCACCGACTGGTTGGCAGGAGCAGGCCGACGCGTCCCGTGCTCGGGGGACGGGAACGGAGCCCGGTCGGCCGACCCGGGGGAGCAGGTCCGGGGACAGGAGCGGTGGGGAGAGCGAAGCCCAAGCCGTCGATTGACCCGCCGTTCCAGCGGGACCTATCGTAGAAGGCGCTTTCAGAAAACGTTACTCCCCCCGCTGTCTTCCGACAGGAGCGTCATGCCCTCAGCCCAGCAGCCCAGGGCCGTCTTCGCCATGGATCCCGTGCACCTCCCCCTGCTGTTCCCACCCCGGCTGATGGAGCGACTGCGGCAGTCCGCGCGGATCGACGCGTCGCTCGTCGTACGGGACTTCGCCGATCCCGCCACGGCCCCGGCCCTGGCGGAGGCGGAGGTGCTGATCACCGGCTGGGGCTGCCCGCGCCTCGACGAGGCCGTTCTGACCGCCGCCCCCCGGCTGCGCGCCGTGCTGCACGCCGCCGGTTCCGTGCGCTCACTGGTCGGCGACGCGCTGTGGCAGCGTGGCATCACCGTCTCCAGCGCGGTGGCCGCCAACGCACTGCCGGTGGCGGAGTACACGCTGGCCATGATCCTGCTCGCCGGCAAGGACGTCCTCGGCCACCGCGACCGCTTCCGCGCCACCCACCGGCGGCCCTCTCCCGCCGAGACCACCGGCATCGGCAACGCCGGGCGCCGGGTGGGCGTCATCGGCGCCTCGCGTGTGGGCCGGCGGCTGCTGGAACTGCTGCGGCCGTTCGAGTTCGCGGTCTCGCTGTACGACCCGTACGTGGACTCCGCCGAGGCCCGCGCGCTGGGCGCCCGCCCGAAGACGCTGGAGGATCTCCTGCGCGACAGCGACATCGTCACTCTGCACGCACCCGACATCCCCGAGACCCACCACATGCTCGACCGCGCGGGGCTGGCCCTCATCCCGGACGGCGGCGTGCTGATCAACACCTCCCGCGGGGCCCTGGTCGACCACGACGCGCTCACCGACGAGCTGGTCTCCGGCCGGATCCGCGCGGTCCTGGACGTCACCGACCCCGAGCCGCTGCCCGCCGGCTCCCCGCTGTACACACTGCCCAACGTGTTCCTGACGCCGCATGTCGCGGGCTCGCTCGGCAACGAGCTGGAGCGCCTGGGCCGCACGGCCGTGGAGGAGCTCGAACGGCTCGTCGCGGGCGCCCCGCCGGCCTGCGAGGTGCGCCGCGGGGACCTGGCCAGGGTGGCCTGAACCCCGCGCCGATCGGCCAGGGGTGTCGCGAAGAAACAATGGGATACGGTTCCAGCACCGGCGGGCCCCGCAGCCCGGTCCGCCCGGTGAGGGAACCGCTACGGTGAAGGAGCCGCAAGGTGAGTCAGCGCAAGGCGTCGGCGGACGCCGGTCCGGCCACCATCAGGGACGTCGCGGAGCGGGCCGGGGTCTCGGTCGCCAGCGTCTCGCGCGTGCTGTCCGGGAACTACCCGGTCTCCGACGACCTGCGCCGCCGGGTCATGAAGGTCGTCCGGGACCTGGACTACGTCACCAACGCGCACGCCCGCTCCCTCGCCGGCGGCGGCACCCCGACGGTGGCCATCCTCATCAACCACATCACCGGCGCCGCCTTCGCCCACGTGGCCAAGGGGGTCGAGGGCGCCGCCTCGCTGCGCGGCTGGCTGACCCTGGTCGGCACCACCGGCGACGATCCCGAACGGGAACTGGCGCTGGTCAACCTCATGCGCCAGCAGGGCGTCACGGCGGTCGTACTGCTCGGCGGGGCCTACGACTTCGACGAGTACCAGTTGCGCATGGCCCGGTTCGCCCGCTCCCTGGACGCGGCCGGCTCGCACCTCGTCCTCGTCGGCCGGCCTCCCCTGGAGGGCGACGTCCCGGCGACGACGGTGGACTACGACAACGAGGGCGGCGCCTACGCCATGGCCAGCCATCTGCTGTCGGCGGGGCACCGGCGTGTCCTGGTACTGCCCGGGCCGGCCGAACTCACCACGGCCCAGGGGCGTTTGAACGGGGCGCGGCGGGCGTTCGAGGCCTACGGCGTGCCGTTCCGGCCGGACATGGTGCACCACGGGCCCTACGACTTCGAGCACGGCCTGAGGGCGGTCGAGTCGAGCCTGGGGGAGAAGGCGCCCTTCACGGCGATCCTCGCGGGCACCGACGTGGTCGCCGCCGGCGCCATGCAGGCACTGCGCTCGGCCGGGTTGCGGGTTCCCGAGGACGTGTCGGTCGTCGGCTACGACGACATACCACTGGCCTCCCAGCTGACCCCGAAACTGACCACCGTGCACGTGCCGTACGAAGAGATGGGCCGCGTCGCCCTGCGTGCCGTGGCCGACCGGCGCGAGAGCGGCGGCGCCGGCCGCCGCGGTGGTGACGGGGCCCATCTGGTCCTGGGCACCCACGTCGTCGTGCGGCAGTCGGTGCGGCCGCCGGAGCGGCGGGACTGAGCCCGGGCGAGCGACCTTTGACGGGGGGCCTGGCCCGCCGGCCGGGGAGGACGGGGCCCGCCGGCGGGCGGGAGGTCGCACGGCCGGTGCGGGCAGTTTCGTAATCGGTTTCTGCCCTCTTGCGGACCGTCTCCCCGTCAGGCCGGACACTGTCCGGAACCTGCCCCGCGCTCGGTCGAAGCGCCGCTGACCTGGGCAGACATGGCCGCGGGCGGTCGTGGTCCACGGCATCCGCCGCCTGCCCCGCCGATGCGTCGGCGCAACGAATTCTCCCCGACCTCTTGCCCGTTGTTCCGGTACCGCCTACCGTCTCACGACAAGCGCTTACTACAGCTTGCGCTCGGCCATCGACACGGCCGCGAGCCGACGCCCTTCCCGCCGCCGTTCCTGGCCAGCGCCTCCCGAGCCGCCGTCCTCTCGTTCTGAGAGTGCCTATTCCAAAGGACCACGGTCGATGAACTTCACTACCTCCCGGAGAAGGTTCGCCTCCGCCGCCGTCGCGGGTGTCGCGCTGACAGGTCTGCTCTCGGCCTGCGGCGGCTCGGACTCGGGAGACGACGGGGCCTCCGGCGCGTCCGGCCCGGTCACCCTTCCGTTCTGGGGCTGGGCGAACGGCCAGGAGGCCGTCGTGAAGGCCTTCAACGCCTCGCACAAGGACGTCCGGCTGGAGTACACGAAGGTCACCGACCAGTTGACCATGCAGAAGCAGCTGACCAACGCGGTCAAGGCCGACAACGCGCCCTGCCTGGTGCAGAACACCGCCGAATACGTGACCAGCTGGGTCTCGCAGGGAGCGCTGGCCGACATCACGAAGTACGTCGAGGCGCACAAGGGCGAGTTCAACCCCGGCTCGTGGGCGGGCGCGCAGGTGCAGGGCAGGCTCTACGGCGTGCCCACCAGCTCGGCGCCCCAGTTCACGGCCTATCGCACCGACGTCTTCGCCGAGTACGGCATCAAGCCCCCGGCGACCTGGGACGACTTCATCGCGGCGGGCAAGGAACTGAAGAAGCACGGCATCGAGATCACCAACTTCGCCGGTGAGGACCCGAGCACCCTGGAGGTGCTCGCCATGCAGGCCGGTGCGCACTGGTACGCCATCGACGGCGAGTCCTGGAAGGTCGACTTCCAGGACGAGGGAAGCCTGAAGGCCGCCGGGGTGATCCAGGAGATCATCGACAACGACCTGAACAGCAAGCTCTCCTTCGCCGACTACGCGGCCGTACAGCGCACCTACGACAACGGCGGCACCGTGACCCGGCAGATCTCCACCTGGCAGATGGCCGGCATGGTCCAGAACTTCACCAAGTCCTTCGGCGACTGGGCCCTGGCCCCCTGGCCGGCCTATCGGGGCGAGGCACCCAAGACACCGGCGGGCACCAACCTCACCGGCGGGGTCACCCTGGTGACCAAGGACTGCGCCCACCAGGAACAGGCGGCCGAGGCCGCCCTGTGGATGTCGACCGACGCCGAGGCGGTCAGGACGATGGCGAGTCCGGAGACCGGCAACGGCGTCATGCCGGCACTGGCCGACGGCGACGCGTACGTGGGCGATTCGATCTCCCAGAAGCTGCTGGGCCCGAACCACGAGTCCGCGAAGAAGGTCGTCTCGGACAGTCTGTCCACCGTCACCACCGACTGGACCTTCGGACCGAACTGGACCGCGATGTTCACCGAGCTCCAGGCCGGCTGGGCCAAGGTGGTCAACAAGGAGCAGAAGGTCACCGACCTGCTGGCGCACATGCAGAAGTGGACGGTCGACGACCTGAAGTCCCGCGGCATCAGCGTCAAGGGCTAGAGGCCGAGGGAACCCGCCGATGACTCGCTCCCTGCGCTGGAAGGGCGCCGCCTTCACGGTCCCCTTCCAGCTCGGTTTCGCCTTCCTGTACCTGCTGCCGATCGGCTACGCCGTCCACCAGTCGCTGTTCGTGGAGCAGCGCTCCGGCCTCGGTCTCGGCGGCTCGACGACCGAGTTCGCCGGCCTCGACAACTACACGCGGGGCCTGACCGACTCCGCGTTCACGACCTCCATCCTGCGGGTGGTGCTGTTCGCCTGCGTCCAGATCCCGGTGATGCTCTTCGTCAGCCTGGTGCTGGCGCTGCTCCTGGACGCGGTCACCTCCCGCGTGGCGGGCCGGTTCCGGATCCTGCTGCTGGTCCCGTACATGATCCCCGGCGTGGTCGCCGCGATCGTGTGGATCAACCTCTACAGCCCGGAGGTCGGACCGCTGACCCCGATCGGCGAACTCCTCGGGTTCGACTGGAACTTCTTCGAGCCGTCCATGGTGTGGCCGTCCATCGGCAACCTGCTGACCTGGCACGGCATCGGCTACAACATGGTCATCATCTACGCGGCCCTCCAGGGCGTGCCCCGCGAGCTGTTCGAGGCCGCCCGCCTGGACGGCGCCTCCGAGATCCGCATCGCCCGCAGCGTCAAGATCCCGTATGTGCGCGGGGCGCTGGTCCTGACCGGACTGCTGTCGGTCATCCAGATGCTGCAGATCTTCAACGAGCCCGCGCTCTTCCGGAACGTCACCCCGCAGACGGTCAGCGACAGCTTCACACCGATCATGATCATCTACAACCAGGCGTTCAACGCCGGCAACTACCACTACGCCGCGGCCCTGTCGGTGCTGCTCGCCCTGATCCTCGGCCTGGCCTCCTTCCTCTTCTACCGGTTCACCTCGAAGGAGGCCGACTGATGACGCTGACCGACGAGCGCGCGCACACCACCGAACGGCCCCCCGCCCGCGGCGTCCGACGCCTGACGAGACCGGACCCGGCCTCCCGTGGGCGAGGCGGTCAGCGCTTCCTCCTCGTCGGGCTGGTCCTGGCCAGCGTCTACAGCCTGTTCCCGGTGTGGTGGCTGATCGTCGCCGCGACCAAGGACCGCACGGGGCTGTACCAGAGCAACGGCCTGTGGTTCTCCGGCTGGCACCTGTGGGACAACCTGCGCCAGCTCCTCACCTACGAGGACGGCATCTTCCTGCGCTGGACGGCCAACTCGTTCCTGTACGCGGGCGTCGGCTCCCTCGGCGGCACACTGATCGCACTGGCCACCGGATACGGCCTGGCCCGGTTCGACTTCCCGGGCCGCAACGCCGTCTTCGCTTGTGTGGTGGGCTCGTTCCTGATCCCGATCGCCCTGCTCACGCTCCCCCTCTACCTGCTGTTCTCGGCGATCGGCATGGTCGACACCCCCTGGGCGATGCTGATCCCCTGTCTGATCAATCCGTTCAGCGTGTATCTGGCCAAGGTGTACACGGAGGCGACCGTCCCCTTCGAGCTGCTGGAGGCGGCCCGCATCGACGGAGCAGGGGAGCTGCGCATCTTCTTCAGCATCGTGCTGCGGATGATGACGACGGGCGGCGCGACGGTGTTCCTGCTGGCCTTCGTCAACACCTGGAACGCCTTCTTCCTGCCCCTGACCGTGCTGCGCGGCGAGGAGAACTGGACGCTCAACCTGGGCCTGTACAACTGGTCGGGCAAGCGCCTGGAGTCGGGCGTCGACCTGACGGGCCTCGTGCTGACCGGCGCGCTGCTGTCCATCGTCCCCATGGCGGTGATGATGGTCGCGATGCGCCGCTACTGGCGCTCCGGCGTCACGCTGGGGGCCCTCAAGTGACCGGGGCGAGTGACGGGCCTTCCCTGGTGACCTGGTGACCTGGTGAACGCGGGTTCCAGCACTGGACGCGGCGGCCGGCCCCAAGAGCGGGCCGGCCGCCGCGCAGACCCGTGGGTCGTGCCGGTCAGCCCGTCTTCGTGAAGACGAAGGAGAATTGGGCGGGTCGGGCCCGCAGGACGTACTGCGGCAGCGGGCCCGGACCGCAGGACTGCGAACCGATGCCGTGCTGGCCGTGGTCGAGATTGACCCACACGGTGTGCCCGGGGACCAGGTCGGTGCGGTGCGTGGCCGCGTCCAGCTGCTCGCTGGTCCAGCGGCGGGCGGTGAACCAGAACTCCGGATCACCCTCGATGCGCAGCCCGCCGATCTCGGCCCACCGCACATCCGCCCGCGCGCCGTTCTCCTGGGGCCGGACGTACGGCGTCTGCAGCGCGTCCACCGTGGACTCCCAACGGCCCAGCACGGCGGCGGTCCTGCTGTCCGGGTAGGCCTCCCCGGGGCCCCCGCCGAACCACCGCACACGATCCGCCGACCCGGCCAGGCCGAACCGCACGCCCAGCCGGGGCAGCGGCAGGCTCCAGTCGCCCTCGGGAACCACGGACACGGTCAGCTTCAGCCGGGTACCGTCGGAGGTCCAGCGGTAGACGGTGACGAGGCCCGTCTCACGGGCGGCGGGCGCCACCCGGGTCCGTACCGTCAGCGTGTTGTCACCGGCCTCCACCGCGTCCAGCCGGTGGCGCATGCGGTGCAGGCCGTGGGTACGCCACGCCGGGCCGTAGCGCAGGCCGTCCTGCCAGGACGCGCCCTCGTCGTTGTCGGTCGGGGCACGCCACACGTCCAGTCCGAGCCCGGTGACCTCCACCCCGCCGACGGTCCGCAGTGCCCCCGTACGGGCATCGAAGACCCCGGGGCCGAGCGTGATCACGTCGTCGCGGTGCACGGGTCCGGCAGTGGCGGCCACGCGCGGCACGGTGCGCTCGGTGACCGGCAGCTGCGCCCACGCCACCTCGTGGCCCTTCGGTGCCCAGGCGGTGTCGGCCGCCAGCACCGCCCGGACCGTCCAGCACCCTTCCGCACCCCGGGGGTCCGCGGGCGGCTGCGGCAGCTTCACCTCCGCCGACTCACCGGCTGCCAGCGGCGGCACCGGGAGGGTGCCCGCGCCGACCGTCTCGCCGTCCAGCTGGTACGACCACCCGAAGGCGAGCGCCGACAGGTCGGCGAAGTCGTGGGCGTTGGTGATCCGTACGGTGCCGTCGGCGCCGGAGCCCTCGATGCGGACGGGCTCGATCACCTTCTTGTACTCGACCAGGCCGGGAGACGGCGCCCGGTCCGGGAAGACCAGGCCGTCGCAGACGAAGTTGCCGTCGTGCAGTTCCTCGCCGAAGTCCCCACCGTAGGCGTAACCGTGGCGCTCGTCCTGGATGCCGTGGTCGATCCACTCCCAGACGAAGCCACCCTGGAGCCGGTCGTGCGCCTCGAAGATCCGCTGGTAGTCGGCGAGGCCCCCGGGCCCGTTGCCCATGGCGTGGCCGTACTCGCAGAGGACGAAGGGGAGCCGGCGCCGCTTGCGGGTGCCGCCGTCCAGGCCCCGGCCGATGGACTCGACCTCCGCGTGCGAGGCGTACATCCGCGAGTACATGTCCGTGTCGCGGCTGTCGATGTCGCCCTCGTAGTGCACGAGACGGGAAGGGTCCCGATCGCGGATCCACTCCGCCATGGCGGTCAGGCCGCGGCCGGTGCCGGCCTCGTTGCCCAGCGACCACACGACGACGCTGGGATGGTTCTTGTCCCGCTCGACCATCCGGGCGGCCCGGTCGAGCAGAGCAGGGGTCCAGCGGTCGTCGTCGACGGGGTTGTCGCGCCAGTCCTGCTCGACGAAGCCGTGCGTCTCCAGGTCGCACTCGTCGATCACCCACAGCCCGTACTCGTCGCACAGGTCGAGGAAGGCCGGGTGCGGCGGGTAGTGCGATGTGCGGACGGCGTTGATGTTGTGCCGCTTCATCAGCAGCACGTCCTCCCGCATGGTCTCCGGGTCCAGGGCGCGGCCCTTCCGCGGGTGCCACTCGTGCCGGTTGACGCCCTTGAAGAGGACCGCCTCGCCGTTGACCTTGATGAGACCGTCCGCGAGCTCCACGGTCCGGAAGCCGACGCGCAAGGGCACACGTTCGCCCTCGGTGGCCAGCACGCCGTCGTAGAGGACCGGAGTCTCGGCGGTCCACGGCCGGACGGGGACCGTCACCGGCTCACCGGTGGCGACATCGACGCCGAGCTCGGCGACGGTCACCCGGCCCTCGACATCGGAGTCGACGCGCAGGGTGCCCTCGCCGGTGGTGTGGTCGTAGGAGGCGTGCACGAAGAAGTCGCGTACGGCGCCGGCCGGGCGGTGCAGCAGCGTGACGTCACGGAAGACGCCCGGCAGCCACCACTGGTCCTGGTCCTCCAGGTACGAGCCGGCCGACCATTGGTGCACCCGGACCGCCAGCACGTTGCCGGACGGCTTCAGCAGATGTCCGACGGTGAACTCGTGGGGCAGCCGTGCTCCCTTGAACTCACCGAGGTCCGTGCCGTTCAGCCACACCCGGGCACAGGACTCCACTCCGTCGAAGCGCAGGACCGCGCCACCGCCCGCGGCCGGGTCCGGCCAGTCGGCAGGCAGATCGAAGACGCGCAGGTGGTCCCCGGTCGGGTTCTCGGTCGGCACCCGTGGCGGGTCGACAGGGAAGGGGTAGAGGTGGTTGGTGTAGATCGGTGCACCATGGCCCTGGAGCACCCAGTGGCCGGGGACGGTCACCCGGGACCAGTCCTCGGCGTCGTACCCGGGCGCGGCGAACGCGTCGTCCTCGGCGTCGGCGGTCGGTGACAGCCGGAAGCGCCAACTGCCGTTCAGGGACAGTGATGCCGCGTCGGACGCCGCGTACCAGGCACGCGGTGGCAGGGTGCCGCGCCCCGGTGCGACGTCCTCGACGTAGCCGACGGGGGACGCGGGGGCGGTGGCCTGCTCAGGCGCGGCCGAGAGGTGGGGGAACTCGCTGGAAGTCATCCGTCTCCTGGGTCCGTGAGGGCGCGGGGGCAGCCCTCGGGGTCGGTCGGTGCGGGCCGCGCCGGTTGTCGCCGGGGGAGGCGACGGGCAGGCATGGGTGCGGTGAGGAGGGCCGTGAGGGTTCGAGCCGGGGCGGGGCGTGCCGCCCGGAACGGGTGCGGGAGTGCCCGGTCGCGGACTGAACCGCACGGCGTCGCCCCGCGTCTGTCCGGGCCGCTCCGCGCGCGCGACGCGCGCGACCGCACCACGGGATCGGAGGGGAATGGGTCCAGGGAAACCGGTTGATCACGACTTGGTGAACGCTAAGTTGCCGCCTCATCAGGTGTCAAGGGATCGAAAGCGGTTCGAAATACCGGACGAAGGTGGGGGCGGCGGGCTGGTGGCAGGAAGGGAGGCCCGGCGGGCCGGACCTGTCCGGCCCCGCTGATCGGAGGCCGCGACCCGCGTGGCCCGGCGGGTTCGTGACCGCGTCCCGCCGGGCGGCCGTACCGGGGGGCGTCGGGACGGAAGGGTGTGCGGGGCGCCTCCTCGGCGGCCCCTGGTGGCCCACGCCGCAGCGCGCCCTCGATCCGGTCGGGCGCCGGGCGTGCGTGCCCGGGCCGCGGCGGCGGTGGTCGTGGAGCTCCAGGAGTCGCTCGCCCCTGACCCGGGTGTCGTTCGGGACATCCGAACGACCGGTCAGCGCCTTCGAAACTGTCGAAGGGGAGGCGCGCGCCTCGTTCGCCGCCTCGGCCGTCGGCCGGGCTCACTCCGACACCCGCGTCGACTCGGTCGTGCACAGCCCCAGGAAAGGGCAGGGCGGGCCGGGCGGGCCGCTCGGAGTCGCACGGTCCGTCGACCCGTCCATAACGTTTTGAGTCCGCACGTGCAGGGCCATTGACCAAAAATCCCGACTGACTTTACTGTCCGTCAGCATGGACTTTCGGTGATGGAGCCGAAACATTCGAGAGGCGAACGATGAAGACACGTGCGCGCTTGCCCAGACTGGTCGCCACTGGCGCGACGCTCGCCCTGGCCCTGAGCCTGTCGGCCTGCGGTGACGGGAACGGCGGGGGGTCGTCGGACGACGGCAAGATCCATGTCCTGGTCTACGGCGACGCCAGCAACAAGGTCGAACAGCAGATAGTCGACACCTTCAACAAGACGTCGAAGGTCAAGGCCGTCCTCGACACCATCCCCGGTGCCGACTACCAGCAGAAGCTCCAGACGATCATCAGCACCCCGCAGGCCCCGGACATCTTCTACAACTGGGGTGGCGGCAGCATCAAGCCGTTCGTCAAGGCGGACCTGCTGCTGCCGCTCGACGACTTCATCAAGAAGGACCCGGACCTGAAGCAGAAGTTCCTGCCGTCCGTCTTCGAGAGCGCCGTCGTCGACGGCAAGCCGTACGGCGTCCCGATGCGCGGCACCCAGCCGGTCCTGCTCTTCCACAACAAGAAGGTCCTCGAAGAGGCCGGCGTCGAGACGCCGAAGACCTGGGACGAACTGCTCGACGCGGTGGGCAAGCTCAAGGACAAGGGTGTCACGCCGATCGCGCTCGGTGGCGGCGATGTGTGGCCCACCCAGATGTGGTTCCAGTACCTCTACGACCGCATCGCCGGTCCGGAGCTGTTCGCGAAGGCCGTCGGAGGCGACAAGAGCGCCTGGGAGAGCCCGGACAGCAAGAAGGCCCTGAGCATGATCAAGGAGCTGGTCGACGCCGGCGCCTTCGGCAAGAACTACGACTCCGTCAAGTACACCAACGGCGGTTCGGTCCAGCTGGTCGCCTCGGGCAAGGCCGGCTTCGAGCTCATGGGCTCCTGGTACTACTCCCAGCAGCTGACGGACCACAAGGAGTTCGCCGAGAAGGACCTCGGCTACACCGCCTTCCCGACCGTCGAGGGCGGCAAGGGCGACCCGGCCAACGTCGCCGGCAACACCAACAACTACTACTCGGTGATGAAGAAGACCAAGCACCCCGAGGCCGTCGCCGAGTTCCTGAAGCTCATGTACTCCGACGAGTTCGTCAAGGCGCACCTGGAGATCGGCAACCTGCCGACCACGACCAACACCGACAAGTTCATCGACAGCTCGGGTAACCCCGAGTACTCGCGCTTCCAGTACGACCTCGTCGCCGACGCCCCGTCGTTCCAGCTGTCCTGGGACCAGGCGTACCCGCAGAAGGCGAGTTCGGACATGCACAAGGCCGTCCAGCAGTTCTTCAACGGACAGCTCGACACGGACGGCTTCATCAAGGCCATGCAGGCCCTCCCCACCGAGTGACGAACGGCTCATGACCACACAGATCACGAGCGCCCGGCCCGCCGCCGGACCCCGCAAGGGGTCCCGGCGGCCGCCGCCCGCCTCGTCCGCATCGAAGGCAGGCCGCCCCGGCTTCGCCTGGGCGCTGCCCGCCGCAGTGTTCTTCGCCCTCTTCGCGATCGTCCCGCTGATCATGGTGGCGGTGCTGTCCTTCATGAGCTGGGACGGGATCAGCTCGCCCGAGTTCGTCGGCACGGACAACTGGTCGCGCCTCATCGACGACCCGGTCATGCTCAAGAGCATCTGGCTGACCCTGCTGCTGACCGCGCTCGGCGTGGTCCTCCAGACGCCGCTGAGCATCCTGCTCGGCGTCTGGGCCGCCGGTCACCAGCGCAACCGCGCCGTCCTGTCGGTCATCTACTTCATCCCCCTGCTGCTCTCCGCGACGGCCGTGTCCGTGCTGTGGCGGGCGCTGCTCGATCCCAACTTCGGCATCCCGGCCGAAGCCGCCTGGCTGTTCGGCGACGGCAACCTGTTCGGTGAACAGAGCACCGCCGTCGGAGTGCTGGCCTTCGTCAGCACGTGGCAGTTCACCCCGTTCCACACGCTGATCTACCAGGGCGCCGCCCGCGCGATCCCGCCGGTGCTGTACCAGGCGGCGGAGATCGACGGGGCGGGCCGCTACCGGCAGTTCTTCCACATCACACTGCCGCAGCTGCGCACCTCCATGATCACCTCGATGATCCTGATGATCGTCGGCGGCCTGACCACGTTCGAGACGGTCCTCATCCTGACCCAGGGCGGCCCCGGCACCGACACCACCATCAGCGCCTACTACATGTACGACAAGGCCTTCAAGAGCTTCGACTACGGCACCGGCTCGGCGATCGCCCTGGCCCTGGTCGTCGCGGCCACGATCATTTCGCTGATCGTCGTCCGGGTCTCCGGCTACGACAAGATGCGCGGCTCCGCGGAGGGTGTGTCATGAGGCGCCGACCCAACTACGTGGCCGGCGTCGGCTCGCTCTTCTGGCTCTTCCTGGTCGGACTGCCGCTGTACGTGATGCTCGCCGCGACCCTGCGCACCCGCCAGGACTACGCCGAGAACGGCCCGGTCTCGATCCCGGACAGCTTCACGCTGGACAATTACACCGGCGCCTTCGACTCGGGCTTCGGCCAGTACTTCTTCAACACCCTGGTCGTCACCGCCTGCGTGATCGGCATCGTGCTGCTGCTGGTGCCGCCCCTCGCCTACGCGATCGTCCGCAGCCGCGGCAGGGCCACGTCGGCGATCTTCCGGCTGTTCCTGCTCGGCCTGGCCATCCCGGCCCAGGCCGTGATCGTGCCGATGTTCTACCTGATCAGCGAGGCCGGGCTGTACGACAACCTCCTCGGCGTCATCCTGCCCACGGCCGCGTTCTGCCTGCCGATGTCCGCGCTGATCCTGAGCGGCGCGATGCGCGACATCTCCCCGGAGCTGTACGAGGCCATGGCGATGGACGGCGCCGGACCGCGGCGGATGTTCTTCCAGCTCGTCATCCCGCTGTCCCGCGGCGGACTGTCCACGATCGTGGTGTTCTCCGCGCTCCAGGCGTGGAACGGCTTCCTGTTCCCGCTCGTCCTGACCCAGTCCGAATCCACCAAGGTGGTCACCCTGGGCCTGTACAACTTCCAGACCGCGCACGGGATCGACATCCCCGGTCTGCTGGGAGCCGTAGTGCTGTCCATGGTGCCCATCCTGCTCGTCTACCTGTTCGCCCGTCGTGCCCTGGTCCAGGGCCTGATGGGCGTCGGAGGAAAGTGATCGCCGACGTGGCCGTTGAGACCACCCCCGAAGTCCCCCTCTGGAACGACCCCGCCCACTCCGTCACGACCAGGGTGTCCGCGTTGATCGACGCCATGACCCTGGAGGAGAAGATCGCCCAGCTGTACGGCGTGTGGGTCGGCGCGTCCGACGAGGGAGGCGAAGTCGCCCCCCACCAGCACGACATGGAGGAGGCCGTCGACCTCGACGCGCTCCTGCCCACCGGACTGGGCCAACTGACCCGTCCCTTCGGCACCGCCCCCGTGGACCCGGCGCTCGGCGCGCTCTCGCTGCTGCGCACCCAGGCGCGCATCGCCTCGGCGAACCGCTTCGGCATCCCCGCCCTCGCGCACGAGGAGTGCCTGGCCGGCTTCGCCACCTGGGGCGCCACCGCCTACCCCGTCCCGCTGTCCTGGGGCGCCACCTTCGACCCCGACCTGGTGCACCGCATGGCCGCCGCCATCGGCCGCGACATGCGGTCCGTCGGAATCCACCAGGGTCTCGCGCCCGTCCTGGACGTGGTGCGCGACGCCCGCTGGGGCCGTGTCGAGGAGACCATCGGCGAGGACCCGTACCTCGTCGGCACCATCGGCACGGCGTACGTGCGCGGGCTGGAGGACGCCGGGGTCGTCGCCACCCTCAAGCACTTCGTCGGCTACTCGGCCTCCCGCGCCGGACGCAACCTCGCCCCCTCCTCGGTGGGCCCGCGCGAGCGCGCCGACGTCCTGCTGCCCCCCTTCGAGATGGCCGTCCGCGAGGGCGGTGCCCGGTCGGTGATGCACGCCTACACCGACACCGACGGTGTGCCCGCCGCGGCCGACGAGGACCTGCTGACCGGGCTGCTGCGCGACACGTGGGGCTTCGACGGCACCGTCGTCGCCGACTACTTCGGCATCGCCTTCCTGAAGACGCTGCACGGCGTCGCCGCCGACTGGGCGGACGCCGCCGGTGCCGCGCTGCGGGCGGGCGTCGACGTGGAACTGCCCACCGTCAAGACGTTCGGCGCGCCCCTGGTGGAGGCCGTCGCCGCCGGCCGCGTACCGGAGGCGGTGATCGACCGGGCCCTGCGCCGGGTCCTCACCCAGAAGGCGATGCTGGGGCTGCTCGACCCGGACTGGAGCCCCGTGCCGCCCGTCCTCGACGGCGTGGACCTGGACGACCCGGACGCCCTGCGCGGCAGGATCGACCTGGACCCGCCGGAGAACCGCGAGCTGGCCCGCGCGGTCGCCGAGGAAGCGGTCGTACTGCTGAGCAACGACGGCACCCTGCCGCTGGACCGGCCCCGCCGCATCGCCCTGGTCGGCCCCAACGCCGACGAGCCCACGGCCGTACTGGGCTGCTACTCCTTCCCCCAGCACATCGGCGTCCACCACCCCGGGACACCGGTCGGCATCCGCCTGCCCACCCTGCGCGACACCCTGGCCGCGGAGTTCCCCGACGCCGAGTTCACGGTGGTGCACGGCACGGGCGTCGACGACGGCGACGTCTTCGGCATCCCCGAGGCCGTCCGGGCGGCCCGGGACGCCGACGTCGTCGTCGCCGTCCTGGGCGATCGCGCCGGGCTGTTCGGCCGCGGTACCAGCGGCGAGGGCTGCGACGTCGAGTCGCTGGCGCTGCCCGGCGCCCAGCAGCAACTCCTCGACGCGCTGCTGGACACCCGCACGCCGGTCGTGACGGTGCTGCTCGCGGGCCGGCCCTACGCCCTCGGCCGGGCCGTGGCGGAGTCCGCCGCGATCGTGCAGTCCTTCTTCCCCGGCGTGGAGGGCACCGCCGCCGTCGCCGGGGTGATCAGCGGCCGGACCGCTCCCTCGGGCCGGCTGCCGGTCAGCGTGCCGCGCGGACCGGGCTCCCAGCCGACGACCTATCTGGGCGCGCGGCTCGCCCAGGCCAGCGAGGTGTCCAGCATCGACCCGACGCCCGCCTTCGGCTTCGGGCACGGCCTCACGTACACGACCTTCGCCTGGAGCGACCTCGTGGTGGACGCCCGGGAGGCGCCCACCGACGGCGAGTTCGCGCTGGCGTTCACCGTCCGCAACACCGGCGGCCGGCACGGCACGGAGGTCGTCCAGCTGTACCTGCACGACCCGGTCGCCTCCGTCGTCCAGCCGGTGCAGCGCCTCATCGGCTACACGCGGGTGCCGCTGGCCCCGGGCGAGGCACGCCGGGTGCGCGTCACGGTCCCGGCCGACCTCGCCTCGTTCACCGGCCGTGACGGCCGCCGCGTCGTCGAGGCGGGCGACCTGGAGCTGCGGCTCGCCGCGTCCAGCACCGCCCCGCTCCTGACGGCGACGGTCACCCTGACCGGCCCGGAACGCCGGGTCGACCACGCGCGGCGCCTGCACGCCGTCTTCGGCCTGGAGGCCGCCGCCGGCCAGGGGGACACCGCCGTCGCCTGATCCGTCGGCAGTACCGCGGGCGGTGCCACCCGGTGACTCCTCGGGGGCACCGCTCGCCGGGCCGGTGACCACACAGGCTTTGCATGGTCATGCGTAATCATGCATACTCTTCCTATGTCCAAGGTCCTCACCTCCCTCCCCGCCGGCGAGCGCGTCGGTATCGCCTTCTCGGGCGGCCTCGACACCTCGGTCGCGGTCGCGTGGATGCGTGACAAGGGTGCCGTCCCCTGCACGTACACCGCCGACATCGGCCAGTACGACGAGCCCGACATCGCCTCGGTGCCCGACCGCGCGAAGACCTACGGCGCCGAGATCGCGCGCCTGGTCGACTGCCGCGCGGCGCTGGTCGAGGAGGGGCTGGCCGCGCTCACCTGCGGCGCGTTCCACATCCGCTCGGGCGGGCGTGCCTACTTCAACACCACGCCGCTCGGCCGCGCCGTCACGGGCACTCTGCTCGTGCGGGCGATGCTCGAGGACGACGTCCAGATCTGGGGCGACGGCTCCACGTTCAAGGGCAACGACATCGAGCGGTTCTACCGCTACGGCCTGCTCGCCAACCCGCAGCTGCGGATCTACAAGCCGTGGCTGGACGCGGACTTCGTGAGCGAGCTCGGTGGCCGCAAGGAGATGTCGGAGTGGCTGGTCGCCCATGACCTGCCCTACCGGGACTCCACGGAGAAGGCCTACTCCACCGACGCCAACATCTGGGGCGCCACCCACGAGGCCAAGACGCTGGAGCACCTCGACACCGGCGTGGAGACCGTGGAGCCCATCATGGGTGTGCGGTTCTGGGACCCGTCGGTCGAGATCGCGCCCGAGGACGTGACCATCGGCTTCGACCAGGGCCGCCCGGTGACGATCAACGGCAAGGAGTTCGCCTCCGCCGTCGACCTGGTGATGGAGGCCAACGCCATCGGCGGCCGGCACGGCCTCGGCATGTCCGACCAGATCGAGAACCGGATCATCGAGGCCAAGAGCCGCGGCATCTACGAGGCGCCCGGCATGGCCCTGCTGCACGCGGCCTACGAGCGCCTCGTCAACGCGATCCACAACGAGGACACCCTCGCCCAGTACCACACCGAGGGCCGGCGCCTGGGCCGGCTGATGTACGAGGGCCGCTGGCTGGACCCGCAGTCGCTGATGATCCGGGAGTCGCTCCAGCGCTGGGTCGGCTCGGCCGTCACCGGCGAGGTCACGCTGCGGCTGCGGCGCGGTGAGGACTACTCGATCCTCGACACCACGGGCCCGGCGTTCAGCTACCACCCGGACAAGCTGTCGATGGAGCGCACCGAGGACTCCGCGTTCGGCCCGGTGGACCGGATCGGCCAGCTCACCATGCGCAACCTCGACATCGCCGACTCCCGCGCCAAGCTGGAGCAGTACGCCGGGATCGGCCTGATCGGCACCGCCAACCCCGCCATCGGCGCCGCGCAGGCCGCCGCGACCGGGCTGATCGGCGCCATGCCGGAGGGCGGCGCACAGGCAATCGCCTCCCGTGGCGAGGTCTCCGGCGACGACGAGCTGCTGGACCGCGCCGCGATGGAGTCCGGCACGGACTGACCGGGCCCCGAGGGGACCGCACCGGCAAGGGCCGGCCCGACGCCACTTGGCGTCGGGCCGGCCCTTCTGTTTCTCGAGTCGGTGCACGACTTGCGCGCATGACGAGGTTCGTGAAGTGAGGAAGCGCCTCGATGAAAGGAACGCACCAGGCCGGGGCGGACGCAAGCAACTCGCAAGCTACGCAAGCCGTTTGCGTAGTAACTGCTGCCCAAACGCGAACCGTTGACAAACCGGTGACGCGCTAGAAACCTGATGACGCACTTTCCGCAAAGAATCGACTGTACTGCTCAATTGTCGCGCATGGTCGATGCTCCCCTTCTCGTCGGCCTGTCGCGCTCCCCGTCTCCCCCACGGAACAGAGGACCCCATGAGATGGAGATCTCTCGGCCGACGGTCGCTGACGGGCGCCGTCGTGGCCGGGCTGATGACGGCCGGGCTACTGCCGCTGCCCTTCGCCGCCACCGCGCGGGCCGCGACCGCCGCCGACGTCAACCTCGCGCTCGGCCGCCCGGCCACGGCAGGCGGCTCGCACGGCGCGTACCCGGCCGCCAACACCACCGACGGCGCCCAGGCGTCCTACTGGGAGGGCCCGGCCGGCTCGTTCCCCCAGTGGGTGCAGGTCGACCTCGGCGCGGCCCGCGACGTCGAGCGGGTGGTCCTCAAACTGCCCGCCGGCTGGGAGAGCCGCAGCCAGACCCTCTCCCTCCAGGGCAGCACCGACGGCTCCACCTTCCGCACGCTCGCCGCCTCGGCCGGACGGGCGTTCGACCCGGCGCGGGCCAACACCGTCGCCGTCGACCTGGCCACCCCCTCCGACGCGCGGTACGTCCGCGTCCAGGTCACCGGCAACACCGGCTGGAACGCCGCGCAACTCTCCGAACTCGAGGTCTACGGCGAGGACGTGGACACCGGGCCACCGCCCACCGGCACCAACCTGGCCCGCAACAAGCCGGCCGTCGCCACCTCGTCGGTGCACTCCTACGTCGCGGCCAACGCCACCGACGACTCCACCTCGACCTACTGGGAAGCGGCCGGCCACCCCGCCGACCTCACCGTCGACCTCGGCGCCGACGCGGACGTGAGCGCCGTGGTGGTCAAGCTCAACCCCGACCCCGTCTGGGCCGCGCGGACCCAGAGCATCCAGGTGCTCGGCCGCGAGCAGGGCGGGAGCACCTTCACCTCGCTGCGCGACCGCGCCCCCTATGCCTTCAGCCCGGGCACGGACAACTCGGTGACCATCCCCGTCACCGGCCGGGTGGCCGACGTGCGCCTCAGGTTCTTCTCCAACACCGGCGCCCCGGGCGGCCAGGTCGCCGAGTTCCAGGTCACGGGCACCCCCGCGCCCGCACCCGACCTGACGGTCACCGGCCTGGACTGGACACCCGCCGCCCCCTCCGAGCGGGACCCGGTCACCGTGAACGCCACGATCCGCAACGCCGGCACCGCACCCTCGGCCGCGACGACCACCGAGGTCACCGTGGAGGGGACGGCCGCAGGCAGCGCGGCGGTGCCCGCGCTCGACCCCGGCCGGTCCGCCGAGGTCGCCGTCTCCACCGGCACCCGCGCCGCCGGCAGCTACGCGGTCTCCGCCGTGGTCGACCCGCGGGACACGGTCGCCGAACTGGACGACTCCAACAACAGCCGCACCGCCACGGACCGACTGGTCGTCGAGCGGACCCCGGGCCCCGACCTGGAGGTGCGCTCCATCACCACCACCCCGGCCACCCCGGCCGTCGGCGCGCCCGTCTCCTTCACCGTCGCCGTGCACAACCGCGGCACCAGCGCCGCCGCGGCGGGCTCGGTGACCCGGATCCAGGCCGGCACCACCACGCTGGACGGCGCGACCGGCCAGGTGGCGCCCGGCGCCACGGTGAACGTCCCGGTCAGCGGCACCTGGACGGCGACCGGCGGCGGTGTCACGCTCACCGCCACCGCGGACGCCACCGGCGTCGTCACCGAGACCGACGAGAACAACAACGTGCTCGCCAAGTCCCTCGTCGTCGGACGCGGCGCCGCCGTGCCGTACACCGAGTACGAAGCGGAGGACGGCCGTTACGAGGGCACTCTGCTCACCAGCGACGCCAAGCGCACCTTCGGCCACACCAACTTCGCCACCGAGTCCTCCGGCCGCGAGTCGGTCCGGCTCGACTCCACCGGCCAGTACGTCGAGTTCACCTCCACCACGCCCACCAACTCCGTCGTGGTGCGCAACTCGATCCCGGACGCACCCGGAGGCGGGGGAGCGCAGGCCACGATCAGCCTCTACGCCGACGGCCACTTCGTGCAGAAGCTGACCTTGTCGTCCAAGCACAGCTGGCTGTACGGAAACACCGACGACCCCGAGGGGCTCACCAACCGGCCCGGCGGCGACGCGCGGCGGCTCTTCGACGAGTCCCACGCGCTGCTGTCGAAGACCTACCCGCGGGGCACCACGTTCCGACTCCAGCGCGACGCGGGCGACTCGGCCGCCTTCTACGTCATCGACCTGATCGACCTGGAGCAGGTCGCGCCCCCCGCGGCCAAGCCGGCGAACTGCACCTCGATCACCGAGTACGGGGCCGTCCCCGGCGACGGACTGGACGACACCGACGCCCTCCAGCGCGCCGTCACCGACGACCAGAACGGCCGGATCGACTGCGTGTGGATCCCGGCCGGACAGTGGCGCCAGGAGCAGAAGATCCTCACCGACGACCCGCACAACCGCGGGCAGTTCAACCAGGTCGGCATCCGCGACGTCACCATCCGCGGCGCCGGCATGTGGCACTCCCAGCTCCACACCCTCACCCCGCCGCACGAGGCCGGCGGGATCAACCACCCGCACGAGGGCAACTTCGGCTTCGACATCGACGACAACACCAAGATCTCCGACATCGCCGTCTTCGGCTCGGGCACCATCCGCGGCGGAGACGGAAACCACGAGGGCGGCGTCGGGCTCAACGGCCGCTTCGGCAAGAACACCAAGATCACGAACGTGTGGATCGAGCACGCCAACGTCGGCGTCTGGGCCGGCCGCGACTACGCGAACATCCCCGAGCTGTGGGGCCCCGGTGACGGCCTGGAGTTCAGCGGCATGCGCGTACGCAACACCTACGCCGACGGCATCAACTTCGCCAACGGCACCCGCAACTCCACCGTCCACAACTCCTCCTTCCGCAACACCGGCGACGACTCGCTCGCGGTGTGGGCCAGCAAGTACGTGAAGGACACCTCCGTGGACGTCGGCCACGACAACCACTTCCGCAACAACACGATCCAGCTGCCCTGGCGGGCCAACGGCATCGCGGTCTACGGCGGCCACGGCAACACCGTCGAGAACAACGTCGTGTCCGACACGATGAACTACCCGGGCATCATGCTCGCCACCGACCACGACCCGCTGCCCTTCTCCGGACAGACCCTCATCGCCGGCAACGCCCTGTACCGGACGGGCGGCGCGTTCTGGGGCGAGGCGCAGGAGTTCGGCGCCATCACCCTCTTCGCGCAGGGGCAGGACATCCCGGGCGTGACCATCCGGGACACCGAGATCCTCGACTCGACCTACGACGGCATCCAGTTCAAGACGGGAGGGGGAGCGATGCCGGGCGTCAGGATCACCGGCGTCCGCATCGACAAGTCCAACAACGGCTCCGGCATCCTGGCGATGAGCGGCGCCCGCGGCAGCGCCACCCTGACGAACGTCACGATCACCGGCTCGGCCCAGGGCGACGTACTGATCGAACCGGGCTCCCGGTTCACGATCGACCGGTGACGTCGGCCGGCGGCCCGGCCCGGACCGCCGGCAGCGCCCCCGCCCGCCCCGCGACCCGGACCAGCTCCGTGTCGCGGGGCGGGCCCGTCGCGCGCCGGGCCACGGTCACCCGGGGGACCGGTGCGCGCCCCGCGCACCGGACGGCCCGTCCGGCGATCGTCCCCGCGCGGTGCGGGATTCGTCCTGGAGGCGTTCGGCGTTGAGCGCCTGGACGGCGCCGAGCGCGTCGCCGATCGTCGCGTAGTCCACCGCGACGAAGTTGACGGGTCTGCCGCGCTGCCGCTCGCAGGCGTGGGCCCGCTCCAGCACCCGCCGACGGGAGTTGACGACACCGGCGTCCAGACGCACCCCGCCGCCGGCCGTCACGAAGTGGTTCATCAGGAACAGCCGCTTGTCCGTGCCGCCCCGGTTCGGCAGGCAGGTCATCTCGTCCGGGCTGCGGAAGGCGAAGGGCGTCTCCATGCCGTACCGGTAGAGGTTGCGGTACCAGGGGGCCGGTCCGTCCGCCTTCTCCGCGAAGACGACCAGGCGCCGACCGCTGTCGATCATGTCCTTGAGCTTCGGCCACGGGCGGCCCGGGTCCGGGTCCGGCTCGTACAGCAGGTCGCCGAGCCCGGCCCGCTCGAAGGCGTTCCGGGTCACCGCCGGGCCGACGCCGTCCTGCACGATCAGGGTGACCACCTCCGTGGGGTTCGCGCGCAGCCAGTCACCGATCTGCCGCAGCGTGGGATCCAGTCCGAGGGCCCCGGCACCGCACACCGAGTGGCACAGCCACAGGCCCGGGTGGGGAGGGTTCACCCGCTCCAGGATCCGGGTGAGCCGCCGGCGCAGTTCCGGGGAGAAGTCCGAGGTGCTCAGCCGGTCCGCGACCTCCTCGGGCCGTTCCCACCGGTGCGTGTCCAGGAGCAGCACCCGCACCCCGGCGTCGAGCTGGCCGACGATGTCGGGGTCCTGCAGCGGGCCGATGAACCGGTCCGCCGTCGTGGCCATCGCGTTGTGCGCCGCGAGCTGGGCGATCTCGTCGTAGCGGGCGTCGCACAGCTCGGCGCTGCCCTGGCAGATGCGCGGCGCGGAGCCGGTGATCGCCACCGGTGCCACCACGGTGCCGACGAGCGCGCACGCCGTGACGGCGAGCGTCAGGGCCGGGCCGTGCCGGGGATCGGTGAGAACCGGCACACCGGGCCTGGTCTGCCAGACCCACCCGACGGTGATCAGCAGGGCGCCGGCCGCGAGGAGGATCACCGCGACGACGGTCGCGGTGGTCAGGAGCCGGTCGACAGCGGTGGCCTGGAGGTCGCCGAGGAGACCGGCCGCCGACGGGGGCCATGACGCCGGCGGACGGAAGAGGTCGTCGCCCATCGTGAGACGCAGGAGGAGCACGGTCAGCGCCAGCAGCGAGGCGGCCGCGGCCGGCACCCAGCCCAGGGGAATCAGCCGGCGCTTGGCGGGGGAGGGCGTGGAGAACCACAGCAGGAGCAGCGCGGCCGTGCAGAGCACCGCGGCCGCCGGTTCCACCACCTCCTGGAAGAGGCGGGTGACGGAACGCGCGCGGTCCACCGGAGCCAACGCCTCGTGCGAGGGGTCCAGCTCGACGGTGAAGACCCACGTTCCTGCGTCCGCCTCCCGCAGCAGTTCCCCGGCGACGGCCCGGACCTGGTCCGTCAGGGCGACCGGCGCGACCGCGGCCAGCGCCGCGGCCACGTCACCCCGGTCCAGCGCGGTCTGCACGGTGGGCCTCAGGTCGGCCCGCGCGTCCGCGGGCACCAGACGCAGCAGCGCGTCCGTGGCCGCGACCGCCTGGCTGGGGGAGAGCGGCAGCGACGGCAGGCCTTCGAGGGGAGCCTCGCCGGCCACCACCCGCGCCGCCAGTTCGGACAGGCGCTGCACGAAGGCCCGGAAGTCGGGTTCGGACCGCTGCTGCAGCGCGGCGACGGCGTCGCCGAAGTAGGCCTGGCTGAGCCGCGCGACGTTGGCGACGACGGGTTTGAGGTCGACCGTGATCCGCAGCCGGTCGCGGTCACCTTCCAGGTAGCGGACCACCTCGGCGATCTGCCGGTCCCCCATGGCCCGCAGCGCCTCCGGCGGGATCACCACCTTGAGGTTCGAGGTGACGGTCGACTGCGGAACGGGAAGCCGGGCCAGCAGGTCGCGGGCCAGCGGCGTGATGTCCGGGTCGACCAGCACCTCGTCGTAGAACCGCTGGTAGGCCCGGTCGTCCTCCAGCACCTGCCCGTAGAACTTCGGATCGAGCACGGTGCTGCGCACGACGGCGGCCGCGGCCAGGACGGTCAGGCTCAGCACCGCCACGCACCAGATCAGCACCTCGCCCCAGGGCGAGCGCCGAACCAGTCCGTTCATGGGCTCCATTCTGCGGCTCGTCGCCGAACGCGTCGCGGTGACGCATCCCCGACGATGGCCGCGCCGCCCCGCGACACCGGGCCCGGGCGCCGGGGCGCTCGCGAGGGCGTCGTGGTGGGCGCCGCCTCCCACGCGCTGCGCCGACCCGGCACACGCGCGGGGCGACGGGGGAGCGGCGCCCCGTCGTCCCCCGCGCGTACGCGGTGCTCCGGATCAGACCGCCGGGGCCGGGTACGTCGGGTACTCCACCCCGGAGACGTGCTGGACGACGCGGACGACCTGGCAGGAGTAGCCGAACTCGTTGTCGTACCAGAGGTAGAGGATCGCGTTGTCACCCTCGACCTTGAGCGCGCCGGCGTCGACGATCGAGGCGTGGCGCGAGCCGATGAAGTCGCTGGAGACCGCGTCGGGGGCGCTGATGAAGTCGATCTGGCGCTTGAGCGGCGAGGTCAGCGACACCTCACGGAGGTGTTCGAGCACGTCCTCGCGGGTGGTCTCGCGGGCGAGCTGCAGATTGAGGATCGCGATCGACACGTCCGGCACCGGGACGCGGATCGAGCTGCCGGTGATCCTCGCCTTGAGGTCGGGGAGCGCCTTGGCGACGGCCGAGGCGGCACCGGTCTCGGTGATGACCATGTTCAGCGGCGCCGACCGGCCACGACGGTCCGACTTGTGGTAATTGTCCAGCAGGTTCTGGTCGTTGGTGAACGAGTGGACGGTCTCCACGTGGCCGCGCAGCACCCCGTACTCGTCCGCCATGGCCTTCAGTGGCGGGACGATCGCGTTGGTGGTGCAGGAGGCACAGGACAGGATCCGCTCGTCCGGCTTGACGGTGTCGTGGTTGACGCCGTGCACGATGTTCGGGACGTCGCCCTTGCCCGGCGCGGTCAGGACGACCTTGTCGATGCCGGGCCGCAGGTGCTTCGACAGCCCCTCGCGGTCGCGCCACTTGCCGGTGTTGTCGATGAGGATGGCGTTCTTGATGCCGTACGCCGTGTAGTCGACCTGTGCCGGGTCGTCGGCGTGGATCACCTTGATCGCGTTGCCGTTGGCGAGGATCGTGCTGGTGTCCTCGTCCACGGTGATCGTGCCCTGGAACTGGCCGTGCACGGAGTCGCGGCGCAGCAGCGAGGCGCGCTTGACGAGATCCTGCTCGCCGCCACCGCGGACGACGATGGCGCGCAGCCGCAGCCCGTTGCCCGAGCCGGCCTTCTCGATGAGCAGGCGGGCGACGAGCCGGCCGATGCGGCCGAAGCCGTAGAGGACGACGTCGCGGGGCTCGCGGCGGTCGATCTTGTTGGCGCCCGTGGCCCCGGCGACGGCCTCGGCGGTGAACTCCTCCACCGTGAGCCCGCGGTCGTCGTCCTTGTAGGTCGCGGCGAGCATGCCGATGTCGATCTGGGAGGGGCCGAGGTCCAGCGTGGTGAGGGCCCGCAGGAAGGGCATCGTCTCGGTGACCGACAGCTCCGCGCCGGCGATCTGGCGGGCGAAGCGGTGGGTCTTGAGGATGCTGACCACCGACTTGTTCACCAGGGAACGGCTGTGCAGCAGGATCGTGACGTCCTGCTCCCGGTGCAGCTTCCCGATCATCGGGATCATCGATTCCGCGATCTCTTCGCGGTTCTTCCAGTTGGTGAACGAGTCGTCGTTGACAGTCACGTCTCTATCTTTCGAGCTAGGCGGCGCTCATATGCTAACCCCACCGCCCGTTTGAACGATCAAGTGGGCCCCCGCCTGATCAGATGATCGGTTCACACCCAGGGCCGGACGGCGAGCCGAGCGAGCGCGACCACGGCCGGCGCACGCGCCCCGGTGCCGAGCGTGGGCCGCGGCACGGAGGGATGGCCGCCGCGCTGTGGTCGCGGACGTCGTCGTGCCGCGTGAAGGCTCCCCGCCCCCTCGGGTGCCCGACGCCGATGGTGGCCCCGATGCAGCGGGCCGCGCCGGCGGGGCCCCGCCGGCGCGACGTCAGCGCCTGCGCGGCGTCAGCGCCTGCGCCCCGCGTCTCAGCGCGTGCCGCTCCAGGAGTGGGCGACGTCCACCACGACGCGGCCGTCCTGCGCCAGCACCCGGAAGGGCAACCGGGCGCGCACCCCGAGCCCGAGCTGCGTCTCCCCCTCGAAGCTGCCGGCGAACCGTGTGTCCCGGAAGGTGCGGTACCCGGTGAGGTCCACACCCGGCAGAGGCCGGCCGGTCCGGCCGGGATAGGTGGAGTCGCCGGTCTCGGGCTGGTACCCGGGCGCGGCGACCCGGACCTCCAGGACGGCCCCGCCACCGACCGCGATCGGCCGGCCGGAGCCGTCCTGGTGCAGCAGGTCGACGTACCGGACGAAGTAGCCGAGACGGCCGGCGCGCGCGCCGGGCACGTCGACGACCAGCCGGTCGAAGCACGCGTGGCGGCCGGTTCTGACGTCCTTCACCGGCGTCGTCGTCCCCGCGTCACGGGTCTTGCCGAGGCTGCCCCAGCCGGTGGGGCACGCCGTGCCGCTCGCCGCGGCGTGCCCCACGGTGCTTCGTGCGTCGGTGACCGGGGCCGCGTCGGCCGCGACCGTGGTCGTGCCCAAGGCGGTGCCCGCGAGGACGACCGCCACCCATGCCGCTCTGCTTCGTCGCATCGTGTCCCCTGGGGGTGTGCATGTTGCCTTGTCGGGTGGGACGAGCGGATCGACCGAAAGGTTGCGGGGTGGAGACGGGGCGCCGAGGCGCGGGGAAGGCGCCGGAGCGCGGAGAGGCCGCCGGGGCGCGGAAAGGCCGCCGGGGCGCGAAAAGGGGGCGCTCCCGCGTCGTCAGCGGTCCCGGTCCAGCTCCTCCTCCACGGGCGGCTCGGGTACCTCGCGCAGATGCTGCGACTGGCCCGGCCTGCCGCCGGCGCGCACCTGCTCGGCGCGTCGCGCGGAGGAGGTGCCGAGGTCGGAGGCGGGGTCCACGCGGACCGACCGGGCCACCTCGTCACGGTTGGCGTAGCTCTCGCGCGGTATGCCGCGCAGCGCGGCGACGGCGTCGGGCGAAGCACCCGCCCTGCGCGCCGCCTGGATCAGTTCGTCCTTGCCCGCGGGGAAGTCGACGTCCTTGACGGCGTCGACCACTGCTCGGGCGCTGGTGGTGTGGGACATGAGCACTTCTCCCGGTCCGCGGCTCGGCTTCCGGGCCTCCCGGGTAACCCCGGGAGCCCCACCCCTCACACCCCGGACAGGATTGCGCCCCGGACGATCGGGTACGCGGGGCTGGACCTCCCCGAGGCCGCCCCGTGCCGATCGGCGGGGCGGGCCCACCACCGCCGCTACCAGGGATCTGCCATGGAAACACCCGCGAACGACAACACCGTCTCGCCCGCCCAGCGCGCGCTGGACGCGCTCGCCGAGAACACCGAGGACACGGCGGCGCTCGACACGCTCGCGAGCAGCGACGTACTCGTCCCGGTGCCCGACGACGCGAACGAGCAGGACGCCGCCGACCCCGGCGTGCTGGCCCTGCCGGTACTGGAGCAGCAGGGGGGCCGGCAGGTGGTGCCCGTGTTCACCTCGGAGCTGGAGATGGCCGGCCTGCTGCCGTACGTCTCCCGCTACCGCATGGTGCCGCTGGGCGCACTCGCCGCGCAGTGGCCGGCCGACGACCTGTCACTGTCCATCGACGCCGGCTCGGAGCACCGGCTCACCCTCACCTCCGACGGCGTGCGCACCCTCCTGGCCCGCCCCTGACCACGGCTGGTCGTCGCCCAGCATGCGGGCCAGCACGGCCCGCTGCAGGGGCAGCACCTCGGCGTGCAGGTCGCGGCCCCTGCGGGTCAGGGCGACCCACACGCCGCGCCGGTCCTCCGCGCACATGGAGCGCTCCACCAGCCCGTCCTTCTCCAGGCGGGCGATGAGCCGGGACAGGGCGCTCTGACTCAGGTGGACCCTGCCGACCAGGTTCTGCACCCGGCACTGGGCGCCCTCCTCGGGCCCCTCGGCCGCGAGGATGTCGAGCACCTCGAAGTCGCTCGCGCCCAGACCGTGCAGGTGCAGCGCACGGTCGATCTCGCACATCGTGCGCGCGTGCACCGAGAGGATGCTCCGCCAGCGTTCCTCGAGCCGCGCGCCGGCCGTCATGACTGCCATACGTGCACGGTAACACCGAGGGGCGCGTTCATTGATCGTGCAACTAGTGCGCGTGCAACGAACGCCGTCCGCCCGCCGCCCGCGCCCGGCCGCTTCGACCGCTATGCCGACTCCCGCTTCACCAGCTCCGTCGGCAGGATCACCGTCGCCGGGTCCTCCCCGCCGATCTGGGCCAGCAGCACCCGGACCATCTCCGCGCTGATCCGGTCCCACGGCTGGCGGATGGTGGTCAGCTCGGGGCTGGCGGCGACGGCGGCGGGCGAGTCGTCGAAACCGCCCACGGCCACGTCCTCCGGCACCCGCCGCCCGGCCCGCTGCAACGCCGCCAGTACGCCTTGGGCCATCAGGTCGGAAGCCACGAACACGGCGTCCGCGTCGGGGGCCCGGGCCAGCAGCCGCTCGGCGCCCGCCTCGCCGCTGGCCCGGCTGTAGTCGCCGGAGACCACGAGCCGCTCGTCGAAGGCGACGCCCGCCTCGGCGAGCACCTCCTTGTAGCCGGCGAGACGCTCCACACCGCCCGGCGTGTCCAGCGGACCGGTGACCACCCCCACCCGCCGCCGCCCCAGCGACAACAGGTGCCGGACCATGTCGCGGGCGCCGTCCCGGTCGTCGGCCGCCACGTAACTCACCTTCGAGCCCAGCCCGATCGGCTTGCCGCACGCGACCAGCGGCACGCCGGCCGCACGCAGTTCCTCGGCGACCGGGTCCCCGGAGCGGCTGGAGACCAGCAGCACGCCGTCGACGTGCCCCGCCGTGATGTAGCGCGCTATGCGCCGCCGTTCGTCCTTCGTCCCGGCGAGCATCAGCAGCAGCGGCACGTCGTGCGCGGCCAAGGCCTGGGTGCAACCACGCAGCAGGACGTTGAAGTTGGGGTCTTCGAAGAACCGCTCCTGCGGCTCCGTGAGCAGGAAGCCCACCGAGTCCGAACGGCCGGTGATCAGCGACCGCGCGTGCCGGTTGACGACGTAACCCGTCTTGCGGATGGCCGCGTTGACGGCCTCCTGCGCGGCCGGGCTGACGTAGTGCCCTCCGTTGAGCACCCGTGAGACCGTGCCCCGCGAGACGCCTGCCTCGCGGGCCACGTCGTGGATCGTCGGCGGTCGGCGCCGGCCCCCCGTGTTGCTCATGGTCATGACTTTACGGCTCCGGAGAGCAGATCGAGGCTCCAGAACCGCTGGACCACCAGGAAGAGGGCGACCAGCGGAATCACCGCGAGGAAGGCACCGGTGATCACCAGGGTGTAGAGCGCCGGCGTGTTGGCGCCCTGCTCCAGCAGCGTGTACAGACCGAGCGTGATGGGGAACTTCTCGTCGTCGCTCAGCATGATGTACGGCAGCAGGAAGTTGTTCCACACGGCCACGAACTGGAAGAGGAACACCGTCACCAGCCCCGGCACCATCATCGGCAGCGCGACCCGGGTGAAGATGCGCCACTCGCCCGCCCCGTCCATCCGCCCGGCCTCCACCACGTCGGCGGGCACGGCCGCCGACGCGTAGATCCGCGCCAGGTAGACACCGTAGGGGGAGAGGATCTGCGGGAGCAGCACGGCCAGGTAGGAGTCCGTGAGGTCCGCCTTCGCCAGCAGCAGGTACTGCGGGACCGCGAGGATCACCGGCGGCATCAGCACTCCCGCCAGGAGCACGTTGAACAGCGTCTCCCGGCCGCGGAAGCGGTAGACCGCCAGCGCGTAGCCGCTGAACGCCGACACGACCGTGGACAGCAGGGCGCCGAGACCGGCGTAGAGCGCCGAGTTGGCCATCCACTGCCAGTAGACGCCGTCGCGGTAGGCGTTCAGGTCGCTCACGTTGTCGGCGAAGCCGGTGCCCGGCAGGAAGGTGAAGGTGGAGAACAGTTCGCTGCCCGACTTGGTGGCAGCGATCACCACCCACGCCACCGGCAGCAGGCAGTAGACGGCACCGAGCAGCAGTGTGAGCGTCGGGACCAGCGCGATGCGGCGGCGCAGTGGCGGCCCCTGCGCGGTGCCGGGCGTGGTGCCCGCCGCCGGCTGTGCCTTGCGGACGGCGAGGGAACTCATCGGGCTGCCTCCTGCTTGTTGCGCCGGTTCGCCGCCCGCAGGAACCCGAAGGACAGCACCAGGGTGACGAGGGCGATGATGGCCGCCTGGGCCGCGGCGGCGTAGATGTCGCCCTTGCCGAAGGCGTCCTGGTGCACCTTCATCAGCGGACTCCACGTCGTGGAAACGGAGTTGGTGAGCGGTTTGAGGGTGGTCGGCTCGTTGAACACCTGGAGCGTGGCGATGATCGAGAAGAAGAAGGTCAGCACCAGCGACGGCGCCACCATCGGGATCTTGATCCGCAGCGCGATCTGCAGCGGGGAGGCGCCGTCCAGCTTCGCCGCCTCGTACACCTCGGCGGGAATGGCCTGCAGCGAGGTGTAGATGACGATCATGTTGAAGCCGGTGCCGCCCCAGACCGCGATGTTCGACAGGGCGAGGTAGAGCGGACCGCCGTCCAGCAGGTCGGGCTGCGGCAGGCCGAGCCGGTCGAGCACGAAGTAGAACGGGCTGACGTCCGGCAGGTACAGGAAGCCCCACAGCAGCGCCGCCACCACCCCGGGGATGGCGTACGGCAGGAAGATCGCGAGCCGGGTGAACGGGGTGAAGCGCACCTTGTCGGAGTCGAGCATCAGCGCGAACAGCAGGGCGAGGCCCAGCATCACCGGCACGACGAGGCAGCCGTAGCCGAGGACGCGCAGCGCGCCGTCCAGCAGCTCGCTGTCGCCCAGGGCGTCGGTGTAGTTCTGGAAGCCGGCCCAGACCTCGTCGCGCGCTCCGGCGCCGAGGCCGAGTCCGGACACCTCCACCTTGCGGAAGCTGAGATAGACCGCGTACCCGATGGGCAGCGCGAAGAAGAGCAGGAACAGGGCGCTCGCGGGGACCAGGAAGGCATAGGGGGCGCCCTTGACCCCGTGCGACCTCCGGCGTGCCGTCGTGCTGGTCACTGAGCGACCTCGAAGCCCTGCTTCTTCAGGTCGGCCACCGTCTCCTCCTGCATGGTGGCGAGGGCGTCGGTGAAGTCCGACTTGTTCTTGGCGGCGGCGGCGAACGCGTCCTTGAAGGTCGTGTAGGCGGCGTTGACGTTCGGCCCCCAGGCGGAGGGCGCCGTCGTCTTCGCGATCTCGGCGGCCTTGGTGTAGAAGTCCGGCTGGTTGGAGAAGTACGCCGGCGGGTTGGTGAAGGCGCCGCTGAGCTGGGCGGAGGTGGAGGCCGGGTAGATGCCTCCCTCCTTGGCCAGGGCGTTCAGGGCGTCGCGGTCGGTGTTCAGCCAGGCGGCGAACTTCGCGGCGGCGTCCTTGTGCTTCGAGTCGGTGGTCACACCGGTGGAGGAGCCGCCCCAGCTGCCGGTGCGGTTCTCGCTGTCGGACCACTGGGGGAGCGGGGCCATGGCCCACTTGCCCTTGGTGTCGGGCGCGGCCGTGGTCAGGGTGCCGGGCGCCCACACGGCGCTGACCCAGGCGATCTGCTTGCCGGTGTTGAGCGCCTTGTTCCAGGCCGGGGTGTACATGGGCTGGTTGTCGACGGCGCCCTCCTTGACGAGGCCGCCCCAGAACTCGGCGACCTTCTTCGTCGCCGCGTCGTCGATGCCGACCTTCCACTTCTGGCCCTCGGTCGTCCACCACCGCGCGCCGGCCTGCTGGGCGAGGCCCGCGAAGAGGCCGGAGTCGTTGGCGGAGAAGGTGGTGAGGTCCTTGTCCGGGGCCGCCTTCTTCAGCTTGCGCGCCGTCTCGGCGAACTCCTCCCAGGTGGCCGGGACCTTCAGCTCGTACTTCTTGAACAGGTCCTCGCGGTAGTAGAACATCATCGGCCCGATGTCCTGGGGGACGGCGTAGACGGCGTCCGTGCCCAGCGTGGTCTGCTGCCACACGCCCTCGGCGAACCGGCCTTTCTCGTCGCCGACCTCGCCCGATATGTCGGCGAGCGCGTCGTTGCTGACCAGGGTCGGCAACGCCTGGTACTCGGCCTGGACCAGGTCGGGCGCCTTGCCGGCCTTGTGCGCGGTGAGGATCTTGGTGACCAGGGTGTCGCCGGACGCCTGCTTCTTCACCGTGACGGTGATCTGCTCCTTCTTGCCCGGGCCCTTGTTCCACAGGTCGACGACCTTGTCCATGCCGGGCGTCCAGGTCCAGTACGTCAGCGAGACCGGGCCCGACCGGGCGTCGCTGTCGTCGTCGGACGAGCCGCAGGCGGCGAGGGCGGTGGCGCCGAGTGCGACGGCGACGGCGGACGTCACCAGGCGGCGGCGCTTCGTGTACGGCATGGAATCTCCCCTGACCTGGGGTCTCCGCCTGCTGCGGAGACCTGCCATGCTTCTGTGAGCGTTCACAGTAGAGAAACATCCCGGACACTTGTCAATGGTTGTTGCTGTGCGGTTATGTTGGGCTCGCACCGCCGACCACGTGTGTGCACGTTCCCATTTGATCGATCACATCGGGAGACCATCCATGCCGGAGACCACCCCCAGGGGCCTCGCCGGGCTCGCCTTCGGCGGGGACTACAACCCCGAGCAGTGGCCGGAGAGCGTCTGGCAGGAGGACGTCCGGCTGATGCGCGAGGCCGGCGTCACGATGGTGAGCGTCGGGATCTTCTCCTGGGCCCTGCTGGAGCCGTCCCCGGGCACGTACGACTTCGGCTGGCTGGACCGGCTCCTCGACCTGCTGCATGAGAACGGCATCCGCGTCGACCTCGGCACGCCCACCGTCGCCCCGCCCGCCTGGTTCTACCGGGCCCACCCCGAGGCCCTCCCGGTCACCGCCGAGGGCGTGCGCTTCGAGTTCGGCTCCCGCGCCGCCATCTGCCACAGCAACGCCGACTACCGTGCCGCCGCGGCGAAGATCACCACGAAGATCGCCGAGCGCTACGGCAGCCACCCGGCACTGGCGCTGTGGCACGTCCACAACGAGTACGGCGTCCCCGTCTCGGCCTGCTACTGCGAGTCCTGTGCCGCGCACTTCCGACGCTGGCTGGCGACGACGTACGGCACGGTCGACGCCGTCAACGAGGCCTGGGGCACCGCCTTCTGGGGCCAGCGTTACGCGGACCTCGACCAGATCAACCCGCCGCGCGTGACACCGACGGTCGGCAACCCGGCCCAGGCGCTGGACTACAAGCGCTTCGCCGACGCCACCATGCGCGAGAACTTCACGGCGGAGCGGGACATCCTGCACCGCCTCTCACCCGGCGTCCCGGTCACCACCAACTTCATGACCGCTCTCAGCCAGTGCGACTCCGTCGACTACTGGGCCTGGGGCCGCGAGGTCGACCTCGTCACCAACGACCACTACCTGATCACCGACGGCCGCCGCACCCACGTCAACCTCGCCATGGCCGCGGACCTCAGCCGCTCCGTCGCGGGCGGCGCCCCCTGGCTGCTGCTCGAACACTCCACCTCCGGCGTCAACTGGCAGCCCCGCAACCCCGCCAAGGCCCCCGGCCAGATGGCCCGCAACTCCCTCGCCCACGTGGCCCGCGGCTCCGAGGGCGCCATGTTCTTCCAGTGGCGCCAGTCCCGGCGCGGCGCCGAGAAGTTCCACTCGGCGATGCTGCCGCACGGCGGCACGGACACCCGCGTGTGGCGCGAGGTGGTCGAACTCGGCGCGTCGGTCGACTCGCTGACCCCGGTCCGCGGCACCCGCACCGAGGCCGACGTCGCGATGGTCTGGGACTGGCACTCCTGGTGGGCCCAGACCCTCCAGTGGCGCCCCAGCGAGGACCACGACCCCCGCGAACGCGCCGACGCCTTCTACGAGACCCTCTACGACCGCCACCTCACGGTCGACTTCGTCCACCCGGAAGCCGACCTGTCGGCATATCCCCTCGTCGTCGTCCCCGCGCTGTACCTGACGACGGACGCGGCCGGCCGCAACCTCCGGGAGTACGTGGAGCGCGGCGGCACCCTCGTCGTCTCGTACTTCTCCGGCATCGTCGACGAGCACGACGCCGTCCACGAGGGCGCCTACCCGGGCGCGCTCAGGGACGTGCTCGGGCTGACCGTCGAGGAGTTCTCGCCGCTGCTGGCGGGCGAACGGGTGCGGCTCACCGGCCCGGACGGCAGCGAGCCGAGCGGCGACGTGTGGACGGAGTTCGTCGTGCCCCGCGGCGCCGAGCCGGTGTGGACGTACGCCGACGGTCCGGCCGCGGGCCACCCGGCCGTCACCCGGCACCGCCTCGGCGAGGGCACCGCCTGGTACGTCTCCACCCGCCTCGGCACCGAGGGACTGGACGCCGTCCTCGGCCGGGCGGCGCGGGACGCGGGTATCACCCCGCGCGCGGACCTGCCCCGCGACGTCGAAGTGGTGCGCCGCACCGGCGAGTCGGGCACCTATCTGTTCGCGATCAACCACACCGCCACGGACGCCAAGGTGCCACTGGACGCGCACGGCACCGACGTGCTGACCGGCGAACGCGCCGCGGGCCGCCTCATGGTCCCGGCCGGCGCCGTCCGGGTCGTACGGCTCGACGGATAGCCGCCGTTCCCGCTGTTTCCAGCCCCCTCCCCAAGTCGAAGGGACGACGGACGACGATGTTCCATCCCAGACGCACCCTCAAGGCGCTGCTGCCGCCTCTCGTGGCCGGCCTCGCCCTCACCGCTCTGCCGGCCCAGAGCGCCCACGCGGCGAGCACTCTCACCAACGGCGGCTTCGAGGCCGACGGCGGAGGAACGGCCGTACCCGCCGGCTGGTCGGAGTACGGCTCGACCGGCGCCTCGTACACCGAGGCGGGCGGCCACGGCGGCGCCAGCCGGCTGAGCCACTGGTCGTCGTCCGCGTACAAGGTCGAGACGTACCAGTACCTGTCCGGACTCACCAACGGCAGCTACCGGCTGACCGCCTGGGTCCGCTCCGGCGGCGGCCAGAACGCTGCCTGGATAGCCCTGAAGAACTGCGGCCCGGCCGAGCAGCGCACCGACCTGCCGGTGTCCGCCAGTGGATGGATCCGGATCGTCGTGCCGGTCCACGTGACCGCCCACCAGTGCACCGTCAGCATCAACAGTGACGCGAACGCCGGCAACTGGATCAATGTCGACGACCTGACCTTCACGCCGGGCACGTCCCACGGACTGCCGGTCAAGGGGGCCGACGTCTCCTCCCTCGCCAAGAGCGAGGCCAAGGGCGGCGCCTACCGGACGGGAGCCGGAGCGGCGGGAGACGCGCTGGGCATCCTGAAGTCCGCCGGCATGAACTACGCCCGCCTGAAGGTCTGGGTGAACCCGGCCGACGGCTACAACGACAAGGCACGCGTTCTGGAGACCGCCAAGCGCGTCAAGGCGCGGGGCATGAAGCTGCTGGTCGACTTCCACTACTCGGACACCTGGGCCGACCCGGGCGCCCAGACCAAGCCCGCCGCCTGGGCGGGGCACTCGTACGGTCGGCTCAAGACGGACGTGTACCGCCACACCCACGACGTGCTGAGCGCGCTCAAGGCACAGGGCACCGGCGCCGACATGGTCCAGGTCGGCAACGAGATCAACGGCGGCATGCTGTGGAACGAGGGCTCCACGGACAACTGGCCGCAGCTCGCCGGGCTGATCAACAGCGGCTACGACGCGGTCAAGAAGGTCGACGCGGCCACCCCCGTCGCGCTGCACCTCGCCAAGGGCGGCGACCTGGCGGGCACCCGCTGGTGGTTCGACAACGCCGTCGCGCACGGCGTCCGCTTCGACGCCATCGGCCTGTCGTACTACGGCTACTGGCACGGTCCGCTGTCCGACTTCCAGACCACCCTGGACGACGCGGCCGCCCGCTACGGCAGGCCCGTCTTCGTCGCCGAGACGGCCTACCCGTTCCGGCTGGACAGCGAGGACGCGCACGAGAACATCATCGACGTCAGCGGTGAGCTCGTTCCCGGCTATCCGGCGACCCCGGCCGGGCAGGCGGCCTGGATGAACACGGTGGCGGACATCGTGGAGGCCGTCCCGAACGGCCGAGGCCTCGGCGTCTTCTACTGGGAGGCGACCTGGACCGCCGTCGACGGCAACGGCTGGGACCCCACCGACCCGTCCTCCGGCAACGGCTGGGAGAACCAGGCCCTGTTCGGCTACGACGACCGGGCGATGCCGGCGACGGCGTGGTTCCGCCACCGCTGACCCGTAGCCGCGGCCGGCGTCCCGGACGGCGGGACCCCGGCCGCGGAGGGTGCAGGGGGCACGGTACGGGTGGGGCGCGGTCGCCCTCCCGAAGTGACCCGGGTGCCGTCCCGGCGTTAGGCTGGGCGTCAGCCGCGGCCGGTGCGCGCGGCGCGGCGGTGGGGCTCGCCGTACCCGAACCGCGGCACGGACGCCGCCAACGGTCCCTACTTGCGCGACGGGGGGCAGCCCCCTGCCAGGCGAGTAGGAGACGTACGACCATGACAGCCCCGGAGACCGAGCGTTTCGGCGATGTCCGTCCCGTCGCCCCCGGGCGGCCGCGCCGGCGAGCCCAGGCCCCGGTCGTCGCGGTCGTGGCCCTCGGCGGGGGCACCGGCGCCGCGGCCCGCTACGCGGCCTCCCTGTGGTGGCCGACGCCGACCGGCGGTTTCCCCTGGACGACCTTCTGGGTCAATGCCGTCGGCTGCGCCGTGATCGGCGTGTTCATGGTGGTCATCACCGAGGTGTGGGCCGCCCACCGCCTGGTCAGGCCCTTCATCGGCACCGGCGTGCTCGGCGGCTTCACCACCTTCTCGACCTACGCCGTCGACACCCGGCAGCTGCTCGCCGCCGGCCAGGTCCGCACCGGCCTGGTCCACCTCGCCGCGACCCCGCTCGTGGCGTGCACGGCGGTGTGGCTCGCCGCGTGGGCGACCCGCGGCCTCCTGAAGCGGAGGCAGTCATGACAAGACTGACCGGCAGGGCCCTGCGCGTCACCGTCCTCGTCGGCGAGAACGACACCTGGCACCATCGCCCCCTGTACTCGGAGATCGTCCACCGGGCCCACGCGGCGGGCCTCGCGGGTGCCAGTGTCTTCCGCGGCGTGGAGGGCTTCGGCGCGTCCTCCCTGATCCACACCACCCGGCTGCTGTCCCTCAGCGAGGACCTGCCGGTCGCCGTCGTCATCGTCGACACGCAGGAGCGCGTACGGGCCTTCCTGCCGCTGCTGGACGAACTCGTCGCCGAGGGCCTGGTGGTCCTCGACGACTGCGAGGTCATCAGGTACGCCGGCCGTCAGGACACCCCCGCCGGAACCGGCGAAACGGACAGGAAGGGCGGGAGGCCGCTGTGAACTGGCTGCTGGTCGTCGTGGGCGGCATGGCCGGTGCCCCGCTGCGCTACCTCACCGACCGTGCGGTGCAGTCCCGGCACGACTCGGTCTTCCCCTGGGGCACCTTCACGGTGAACGTCGTCGGCTGCCTCGCCCTGGGCCTGCTGACGGGTGCGGCACTGGCCGGGGCGGCGGGCTCCGACCTGCGGCTGCTGCTCGGGACCGGACTGTGCGGCGCCCTCACGACGTACTCGACCTTCTCCTACGAGACGCTCCGGCTGGCCGAGACGGGTGCCCGCCTCCAGGCCGCCGTCAACGTGGCGGCGAGTGTGGCGGCCGGCCTGGGGGCGGCGTTCGCGGGGGTGACACTGGCCGACGCGCTCTGGGCGTGACACCGGGTACCGATCCGCGTGCAGGAGGACTGGCCCCGCCACTACTGTCGCCCTCGCGCCCGCCCGTCCCGGGCAGAACGGGAACCCATGAGCGTCATCAGCATCGCCTCCCTGTGGGTGGTCGCCGGCTCGCTCGTCGTCGGCAGCGGCGTGATGTGGGTGGCGGACCGGACGGGACGGCACAAGCGGGGCGAGGACGACACCTCGTTCAAGGACGCCATGCTGGTCGGCGGCGCCCAGATCCTGGCCCTGCTCTTCCCGGGCTTCTCACGCTCCGGCGCCACCATGTCCGCGGCGCTGATGCTCGGCCTCGACCGGCTGGCCGCCACGCGGCTCTCCTTCTTCCTCGGCATCCCGGCCCTGACCGGTGCCGGCCTGTACGAGCTGAAGGACGCCTTGGGGACGGGGGCGGGCGCCGTCCCACTGGCCGTCGGCACGCTCGTGTCCTTCCTGGTGGCCTACGCCTCCATCGCCTGGCTGCTGAGGTTCGTCGCCAGGCACTCCTTCGACGCCTTCGTGGTCTACCGGGTCGCGGTCGGTGTCCTGCTGTTCGGGCTGCTGGGCACGGGCGTGCTGCACAGCTGACCGCCGCGCGCCCGAGGGGCTCAGGACCGGGCGCGCGTCTCAGCGGGCCGCGCGCAGCGGCTCCCCGACACTGCGCATGTGACGCAGCGCCTCGCGGTGCGAGGCGAGCAGCCCCGTCTGGTGGTACGGGACGCCCAGCTCGGCGCAGTACCGTTCGGTGATGGCCTGGGCCCTGCCGAGGGCCGGCGTCGGCATGCTGGGGAACAGGTGGTGCTCGATCTGGTAGTTGAGGCCGCCCATGAAGGCGTCGACGAACCAGCCGCCCCGCACGTTGCGGGAGGTGAGGACCTGGCGGCGCAGGAAGTCGAGCCGGGTGCCCTCCTCGATCATCGGCATGCCCTTGTGGTTGGGGGCGAAGACCGACCCCAGATAGATGCCGAACAGGGCCTGGTGGACGGCGATGAAGGCGAGCGCCTTGCCGGGGGAGAGGAGGGTGAACAGGCCACCGAAATACAGCACGAAATGGGCGACGAGCAGCGCCCCCTCCAGTACGGGACGTTTCATGGAAGGGCTGCGCAGCGCCTTGAAGCTGTTGAAGCTCAGATTGAGGCCTTCCAGCGTCAGCAGGGGAAAGAACAAGGCGGCCTGGTGCTTTCCGATGAAACGGGGGAGGCCTTGTGCCTTGCTCGCCTGGCGCCGTGACCACACCAGGATGTCGGGGGAGACGTCCGGGTCCTTCTCCTCGTGATTGGGGTTCGCGTGGTGGCGGGTGTGCTTGTTCATCCACCAGCCGTAGCTCATGCCCAGCAGCAGGTTGGCCACCAGCAGTCCGCCCGCCTCGCTGGGCCGCCGACGGGTGAACACCTGCCGGTGGGCGAGGTCGTGGGCCGCCAGCCCGAGCTGGCCGAAGACGACCGCCAGGGCCACGGCGACCAGCAGCTGGCTCCAGCTGTCCCCGAGGACGAGAAAGGCCGCGACGCCTCCGGCGAGTGCGAGGGCGACGGCACCGAAACGCACCGTGTAATAGAGGGGGCGGCGTCGGAGCAGCCCCGCGTCGGCTATGCGCCGTGACAGTTCGGAAAAGTCGCTTCCCTTTTCGCGTCCCTTTTCCCGTTCGCGTGCGGGAGATGTTTCGACGAGCACCGTTGGATTGGCCATGTACTCCAGTATGTGGACGCTTCCCCGGGCGCAGAATGACGTCTGCCCCCGAAGAAGGGTGGAGGTAGCACCACCCCGGACCCGGGGGTCCCCCGCCCGCCGCGCCCGTCCCCGGCTCGACGCGTCAGCGCGGCGGACCGCTGCGGCCCGGCGACGCCGACGGGGGGCGGCCGGCCCTCCAAAGGGGCGCCGCGACGCCGTCAACTCGCTTCGTCCCGGACGAGTCTGAGCCGCAGGGTCAGCGCGGTGAGGCCGGCGCCGAGCCCGGCGGCGCAGACGATCGCGGCGGTCTCCGGCCAGCCCGGGGCGTCCTGCGCGGGCTTCACCGCCGGGGCCGCCGTGGGCACTGCCTGCGGGCCCTGCCGCGGTCGCGGGGCCGCGGGCTCCAGCGAGCCCACCGGATCGACCCGCCCGGCCGCCTCGAACCCCCAGTCGAGCAGGGCGCGGCTCTCCTCGTACACGGCGAACCCGCCGCCCTCCTGGGGGTTCATCACGGTCACCACCAGGGTCCGCCCGGCACGCTGGGCGGCGGCCACCAGGGTGTTGCCGGCGTTGCTGGTGTAGCCGTTCTTGATGCCGATCAGCCCCGGGTACGGCTCCACGCCGTCCGCTCCGGTGAGCAGCCGGTTGGTGTTCATGATCCCGTACGAGTCCCCGTCCAGGCCGGGGAACATCGCGTCGACCTTGGCGCAGTAGCGCGCGAAGTCCGGGTTGCGCAGCCCCGCCCGGCCGAAGACCGTCAGGTCGTACGCCGACGACACCTGGCCCGGCGCGTCGTAGCCGTCGGGCGAGCGCACGTACGTGTCGCGGGCGCCGAGGGCGCGGGCCTCGGCCTGCATCCGGGCGGCCGTCGCGGTCCATCCGCCGGCGAGCGAGGCCAGGACGTGGACGGCGTCGTTGCCGGAGTTGAGGAAGACGCCGTTCCACAGGTCGGAGACGCGGTAGGTGCGGCCCTCGACGACACCGACCAGGCTGCTGCCCGGACCGACCCCGGACAGTTCGTCCGCGCTGACCTCGTGGCGGATGCCGCCCGGCAGGACCGGGAGCACCGTGAGGGCGAACAGGGTCTTGAGCGTGCTGGCGGGCGGCAGCTTGCGGTGGGCGTCGTGGGCGGCCAGCACCTCTCCCGTGTCCGCGTCGGCGACGACCCAGGACAGGGCCGAGACTTCGGGGACCTCCGGCGCCTCGCGGTGCGGGCGGACCTGTGTACCGGAGCGGTACAGCAGCGACGGCTGCGGCGCCACCGCCCGTGTCCCACCGGGCGGGCCGGGGTCCGGCCGGCCCGCCCGGGCGGCTGCGGCGGGCATGAGCGTCAGCAGCCCCGCCACACAGAGCACACAGGTGGATCGAGCCGATCGGGATGAAAATCCGATAGTCATACCGCAAACGTAGGAAGACGCCCCCGCAACGCCACGCTGCCCGGGCCGAGCCGCACGCGCAAGCACCCGGATGCCGTAAGGGGTCCGTCGTAAGGGATCGGTCGTAGGGATCGGTCGTAGGGATCCGTCGTAAGGGATGCGCGGCCCACGGGCGGATCCGGTCCGCGGGCGGAGTCAGCCGGCCGGCAGGGTCGGCTGGACGCGCCGCAGGAACGTGGCGTTGTCCGGTGTGGCGCGCATCCGCTCCAGCAGCGTCTCCAGGCCGGACTGTCCGTCCCGGGTCTGCAGGGCCCGCCGCAGCCCGCGCACGGCGGTCGACTCCGCGGCGGACAGCAGGAGTTCCTCGCGACGGGTGCCCGAGCCGGTCATGTCCACGGCCGGGAAGACCCGGCGGGAGGCGAGTTCCCGGCTCAGCCGCAGCTCCATGTTGCCGGTGCTCTTGAGCTCCTCGAAGTAGAAGTCGTCGGCACGCGAGCCGGTCTCCACCAGGGCGGTGGCGAGGATGGTGAGGGAGCCGCCTTCCTCGGCCTGCCGGGCGGCACCGAAGAACCGCTTGGGCCCGAGCAGCGCGCCGGCGTCGACGCCGCCGCTGAGGGTGCGGCCGCCGGAGGAGGCGGCGTTGTTGTGCGCCCGGCAGAGCCGGGTGAGGGAGTCGAGGAGGATGACGACGTCCTCACCGGTCTCGACGAGCCGCTTGGCCCGTTCGATGACGAGCTCGGCGAGCGCGATGTGCTGCTTGGCGCTCTGGTCGAACGTCGAGGCGTACACCTCGCCCCGCACCGAACGCCGCATGTCGGTGACCTCCTCGGGGCGTTCGTCGAGCAGCACCACCATGAGCCGGGCCCGCGGGTGGTTGCCGGCGACGGCGGCGGCGATCTGCTGCAGAAGGACGGTCTTGCCGGTCTTCGGCGGGGCCACGATCAGGCCGCGCTGGCCCTTGCCGACCGGGGCGATCAGGTCGGTGACCCGCCCGGTCAGGCCGGCCGCCGGGTGTTCGAGACGCAGCCGCTCGTGCGGGTGCAGGGGCGTCAGGTCGTGGAAGTGCCGTCGGCCCCCCTGCCGGTCGGGCGTGCGGCCGTTGACCCGGACCACGTCGGTCAGGGCGCGCCGGTCACCGCCCACGCCTTCGACCAGGTCGCCCTTGCGCAGGCCGTGACGGCGGATCAGCGCGGGGGAGACGGAGAGGTCGGCCGGCCCGGGCAGGAGACCCGCGCCGCGCAGGTGTCCCTTCCCGCCCGCGTCGACGTCGAGGACACCGTTCGCGACCTCGGCCGGGGACTGCTGCGCAGGGCGGTTTTCGAGTGTGGTGGTCATGGGGTTCGGTCCTTTCACGGACGTGGGCGTGAGGCATGCGGAGGGGAGGGGGAGAGAAGCCGCGCGAGGGGTCGGACGACACGCCTGCGGGCGGTGGGAACAGCACCTCGGGTACGGCGGGGAGAACCCTGCTCACGAGGTTGTGCTGAGAGGATCGGACGCGCCGGTCGCATTGGGACGGGCGGGTCGGCGAGCCGAAGGGGAAAGATGCACCGGCGCCCAGGAATGGGCGTACACAAGTGCTACCCGTACTGTACCACCAGAAGGAGTGACGTGGCGGTGGGTGGGACGGTCCGCGCGTCCCACCCCCTCCGACACGGCCCGTGCCGCGTTTGTTCCGCCGTCCGCACGCCTGGGCGGGTTCAGCCGCCCGAGCGTGCCTGGGCCTCCTCCGCGATCCGCTCGAACTGCGCGGCCATGGCCGCCTGCAGGGCCTGCGCTCCCGACAGCGGCCGCACCATCACGGTGAGTTCGTCGATCCGGCCCGACTCGTCGAGGTGGAGGAAGTCGCAGCCGCTGATCTCGCGGTCGCCGACCCGCGCCCTGAAGAGCAGCGCGTGATCGCGGCCGTCCGCATCGCCGATGACGCGCTCGTAGCGGAAGTCCTCGAAGACGCGGGCGACCGCGCGCAGGATCGCCGCCGTGACCGCCCCGCCGCGGTACGGCTTGAACACGACCGGGCTGGTGAAGACCACGTGCTCGGCCAGCAGAGCTTCGACGGTGTCGAGGTCGTGCGCCTCGACCGCTGCGCGGAATGCCTGCATCACAGCTCCTTATTAAACAATTTTAATAGGTGCGGAATGGGGTGGGTAGCGTAGTGCTTGCTTGCTAGCGTGTCGACATGTCTCTCAAGTACGCCGTCCTGGCCGCCCTGCTGGAGGGCGAGGCCTCGGGATACGAGCTGTCCAAGGTGTTCGACGTCTCGCTCGCCAACTTCTGGCCGGCGACACCGCAGCAGCTCTACCGTGAGCTGGAGCGCCTCGCGGGAGACGGACTCATCGAGGCCCGGACGGTGCCGCAGGAGCGCCGGCCCACCAAGCGGGTGTTCTCGCTCACCAGGGCCGGGCGGGAGCAACTCGACGCCTTCGCCGCCGAGCCGACCAGGCGCCCCACCGCCGTCCGCGACGAGTTCCTGATCAAGATCCAGGCCATGGACGGCGTCGGCCCGCAGCAGGTCCGCGCGCTGGTCGAGGAGCGCAGGGCCTGGGCCCTCGGCAAGCTCGCCCGCTAGAGCGCGTCCGTGAGCGTCTGCTGGACGGCCGCACGGAGGAGGAGCACCTGCGCGAGGCCGACCGCGTCGGCCCCTACCTCACCCTGCTCGCCGGGATCTCGTTCGAGCGGGAGAACGCCCGCTGGTGTGAGCGCGCACTCGCGGTGCTGGAGCAGCGGCGCGCTCCGGCGCGGCCCACCGGCCAGGCCCGGGGCTGACCGCGTGTTCCGCCCCGAAGGCCCCACCCTGCGGGAACTGGCCGTGCAGGCGCTGTCGTCGGTCGAGCGTGGCTACGACCTGCTCGCCCCGAAGTTCGACCACACCCCGTACCGGACACCGGACCGGGTGCTCGACGCCGTGACCTCGGCGCTGGCGTCGAGGGGACCGTTCGACGCCGGACTCGACCTGTGCTGCGGCACCGGAGCGGGCGTGGGCGTGCTGTCCCGGGTGTGCCGGGAGCGCGTGACGGGTGTCGACTTCAGCGCGGGCATGCTCGCTGTCGCGCGCGAGCGCGTCGAGCCCGTGGGTCCGGCGGTCTCCTGGGTGCGCGCGGACGCCCGTGCCCTGCCCTTCGGTCCCGTGTTCGACCTGGTGGTGAGCTTCGGGGCGTTCGGGCACTTCCTGCCCCGTGAGCTGCCGGGCCTGTTCACCCAGGTGCGTTCCGTGCTGCGGCCGGGCGGCCGCTTCGCCTTCCCCGTCGTCGCGCCGCCCCGCCCCGGCTCCCCGGGGTACTGGACGCTGCTGGGCTTCGACGCCGCGATGCGGGTGCGCAACGCGCTGTGGCGGCCGCCGTTCGTCATGTACTACCGCACGTTCCGGCTGGGCGACGTGGGGCGCGAGCTGGCACGCGCCGGTTTCCGTACGGAGCTGCACGCCCTGCCCGGGTTCGGGCGGCGGCCCGACGGCAGCCCGCGCGTCCGGCTGGTCGTGGCCGGGCGCCTGCCGTAGGCCCTGCCGTCACATCCCCGCCCGCGTGCGGCCGCCGACGGGCCCGCTCTCCGCGTGCAGGAGGGGGAGCGCGACGACGGGGCCCCGCGCGCACGCGGACTCAGTGCGCCGCCGGTCGCGTCGACTCGTGGACCGGCACGCCCTGCCGGGCGCCGACAAGGGGGCCCTGATCTCCAGCGGCCGTGTGCACTGGTCGCGCACGCGCCGGACGACCCGGACCGACGGGGTGCCCGTGAGCGGGGTGACGGCGACTGGGTGATGCCGCGTCAGGCCCGCCCCGCGCGTCCGGACTCGGGCCGCCGGAGCTGCGACGGAGCGGTGCCGTCGGCGGGTCCGGGTCCGGGCCCGGACCCGGGTCCGGGACGGCCGGCCCGGCGCCTCAGACGTACGAGCGCAGCCAGCGCAGCTTGGCCGCCTCCTGGAAGGGCCCACCGCCCTCGTGGTCGTTGAAGTCGTACACCTCGATCGCCTTGTCATCGTGCGCCCAGGCGTTGAACGCCGCGAAGACCGTCGAGGGCGGGCAGGTCTGGTCCTCCAGGGCCGCCGAGAACAGGGCGGGCGCCCGGCCGCGTGCCGCGAAGTGCACCCCGTCGAAGTACGAGAGCGTGCGCAGGGCCTCCTCGGTGCGGCCGCGGTGCGTCTTCAGGTAGAGGCCGATCTCCCGGTAGGGGTGCCGGTCGGTGAGCGTGGTCGCACGCGGGAAGTCGCAGAGGAACGGGACGTCCGGAGCGACGGCCGTCAGGTCCGGGACCAGACCGCCGACGGCGATCGTGATGCCACCGCCCTGGCTCCCGCCGAGGGCGACCGTGCGCGCGGCGTCGGTCAGCGGGTGCGAACGGGCCGCCTCCACCGCCCGCACGGCGTCGGTGAAGACGCGGCGGTAGTAGTAGTTCTCGGGTGCGTCCAGGCCGCGGGTCATGAAGCCGGGGTAGGCGGGCGTGCCGCCGACGGGGTCGGCGGTCCCGCCACCGCCGCCCCAGGCGCTGCCCTGGCCACGGGTGTCCATCACGAAGTGCGCCCGGCCCGTGGACGCCCACAGCAGGTGCTCGTGCGGCAGCCCGCGCCCGCCGCCGTAGCCGACGAACTCCACGAGCAGCGGCAACGGCTCGTCGGCCGCGGCGGGCAGCCGCAGCCAGCCCTTCACCGGGTGCCCGCCGAACCCGGAGAACGTCACGTCGTACACGCGCACCGTGGACAGTCCGGTGTCGACCGGTTCGAAGCGGGCGTTCAGCTCGTGCGCGCGGGCCTCCTCGAGCGTCTTGTTCCAGAACGCGTCGAAGTCCTCGGGCTCGGCCGACGCGCTGCGGTACGCGCGGAGCTCGTCGAGCGGAAGGTCGAACAGGGCCATCGAGAACCGCCTTTGCGGAGGGACTGTGCCGGACGATGCGGATGATCACACCGTACGTGAGTGGTCGGAGGTCTCGCCAGGTCCCAGCGGGGTTCTCGACGGCGTTCGATCCGTCGTACCGGCAGGTCAGGGTGGTGGCCTGCTCCTCGTACGCGGAAGCGGGCGACGAAGGGCCGTCGACGGCCGGGCCAGGTGGTCGGGTCACCGGCGCCGTCGTCAGGCCCGGCGGTGCGTCCACTGAGGCTCGGTGAGGGCCCAGTCGCGCTCCCACTCGGCCATCCGGCGCCGCAGGGCGACCCTGCGTACGGCGCAGTGTGCGAGGAGGACCGGCAGCGCCGCACCGAGCGCGGTGAAGACGCCGATGGTGACGCTGTGCTGCCAGACCGTGGAGTCGGCCGCGGGCGGCGGCACGCTCCGGCCACGGGGGTCCAGCCACACGTCGACCGTGTCCCCGGACCGGGTGCCGGCCGGGACACGGGCGGTGGTGCTCTGCTCCGTACCGTCCGGCGTGCTCCATCGGACGGTCGCGCGGTAGGAGTGCTGCGCACCGCCCTCGACCGACGGCAGCGTCTCGGAGGTTCTGCCGACCACGGCGGCGCGGACGTGGTGCCGCTCGGCCCTCTGCTCGGCCACGACGGCCTGTGCCCGGTCGTGGCTCCACCAGGCCGTGGCGGCGCCCAGCAGCGGTGCGCCCAGGAAGAGCAGGACGGCGACCGCCAGTACGGTCCACGCCTCCACGACGTCCGACCGGCGTCGCAGCGGATTGCGCCGCCAGCGCCAGCCGCGCACCCGGGTTCGCATGTCGACCTCCTCGCGATCACCGCGACCGGAAGGCCGGACGGACGGCCGTACGGGGGCGGGGCCGCCGTGTCTCCGCATCGCGTCACGCGTGCGAGTGCCCGCACAGGTCTGGTACCCAGCCCGACGGGCCTCGCCCACGTCGTGCCCCCGGAATACCGGACGGCCACTGCCCGCCGCGGGCCAGGCCCGGCGGGGCATCCGGAGAGCCCGGTCAGCGCCCGGGGCCAGGAAGCCGGCCACGCGCGGAGACGGACGAGCGGCGCCGCCACTCCGGCATCGGGCGGACGCGGTGACGGACGGCCGGGGACCGGCAGGGCGGAGCGCGCCGGGGCCGTGGCCGGTCGCGTGGCCCCCGGCCCCGCGGCGGCGGCACTCCGCGAGCCCGGTGGGGAGCCGGCTGATGGCGGGAGCGGGTGGGGCTGGGCCGCGGGTCCGGGGCCCGGCTGCCGGGGCGGCCCGAGCCGGCGGGGGTGGGCTGTGTGTGAGGGACCCCCACAGCCCACCCCCGCCGGGGGCCGGCTTCCCGTCGACCCGATGGTCAGCCCCCCGGGGGACCACACCGGGCGTGCGTTCGCGGTGCGGTCGCCGGTGGGTCAGCCGAAGCGTTCGATCCGAATGCGGTGCACCGGCTGACCGGCCGCCACCAGCAGCCGTGAGGCGTGCTCCGCGAAGGCGTTGGAACCGCACACATAGGCCTCCCAGCCGTCGGCGGGCGGTTCGGACAGCAGCGGTGCCAGGTGCGCGGCCGTCATCCGACCCACGGGCGTCCCGTCCGGCGCGCTCCGGGTGAACACCGGCGTCGTCTCCGCACCGAACTCGCGGGCGTAGATCAGCTCCTCGGGACTGCGCGCGGACACCAGCAGCCGCAGCGGCACCGACAGCTCCCGCGCCCGGTGGTGCCGCACCATCGACATCAGCGGGACGACCCCGGAACCCGCGCCCAGCAGCAGGGCGGGCCGGTCGCCGGGCCAGGCGAAGAAGCCGCTCAGCGGGCCGCGCACCTCGATCCGGTCACCGGGCCGCGCGACCGTGTGGAACCAGCCGGACACCTCACCGTCCGTGACATGGTCGAGGGTCAGCTCGATGTGCCCGGAGTCGTCCGGCGCGGACGCCAGCGAGTAGTGGCGCTGGGCCACGTACCCGTCCCCGGCGGTCAGCCGCAGCATCAGGTGCTGGCCGGGCAGGTGACCCGCCCAGTCGGGCACCGCGAACCGGAAGGTGGAGGCGCGGGACGTCTCCCGGCGGATCTCGGTGAGCGTGGCCGTCTGCCACGCTCCGGCCACCTGCCCGTCCACCTCGATGCGCCCGGGTACGGCGAACCGCGTCGGGGGAGTGAAGGCCGCTGCCGTGCGCATTGCCGTCTCAGTCACCGGAGTACCGCTGCTCCTCCCAGGGGTTGCCGCGCGCGTGGTAGCCGTTGCGTTCCCAGAAGCCCGGCTCGTCGTGGTCGAGGAGCTCCAGGCCCGCGATCCACTTGACGCTCTTCCAGAAGTACAGGTGCGGCACCACCAGCCGCGCCGGACCGCCGTGCTCGGGGGCGAGCGGCCGCCCGTCGTACTCCCGGACGATCCAGGCGCGCCCGCCGGTCAGGTCCGCGAGCGGCAGGTTGGCGGTGTAGCCGGTGTGCGCGTAGGCGACGGCGTGCGTGGCGGACGGCAGCGGGCGCACCTCGTCCAGGAAGGTGTCCAGGGACACGCCCGTGAACCGCACCCCGAACTTCGACCAGCCGGTCACGCAGTGGATGTCGCCCGCGTACGCCGACGCCGGCAGCCGGTGGGCCCCGGCCCAGTCCCAGGTGCGGGGCTCGGTCACCAGCCCGCCCACGCGGAAGGTCCAGTCGGCGGGCGACAGGTCGGGCGTGACCTCGGCGGACAGCACGGGCCAGTCCTCGCCGGCGTCGTACTGGCCGGGCGGCAGCCCCGGCCGGGCGGCGCGCGGGCGCCCGGTGAAGCCTCGTGTGGTGTTCATGCGAGGGGGCCTTTCGGGCCGCCGTGGAGGGGATGGCCCCCGGCGGCGTGATCAGTGCGTACCCGCTCCACGGTACGTGTTCCCGGGACGGTCCTCAGCCCCGGTCCCCGTCGGACGCGGTGTCCTGCCACGCGTTGTACCGCTCCAGATACGCGGCGAAGCGGACCAGGTCCTCCTCGGGCCAGTCGGTGAGCCGCTCCCGGAAGGCGGTCCGGCGGCTCTCGGTGACCTGGGCCAGGATGCGCCGTCCGGCCTCCGTGAGGTGCAGCACCTGGACGCGGTGGTCCTCCGGGTCGACGCGCCGCTCGACGAGCCCGGTGCGCTCCAGGGCCGCGACCTGACGGCTGACGGTGGACTTGTCCAGGGCGTAGTGGGCGGCCAGGTCGGTGGCCCGGCAGCCGCCGCGCTCCTCCAGATGACCGAGCAGCGTGTACGAGACCAGGGACAGCTCCGGATGCATGCGCCCCGCCGAGGCGCGGGCACGGCGGGCGAAGGCCGTCATCTCCCGCTGGATGGTCTCCACGGCCGTCCCGGCTGTCGTCACGCGTCCTCCTCCACAGTGGTGGTTGTATAGTACAACTTGAAGTGAGAGTTGTATAAGCCAACCATCTGGAGGATGTGCGCGATGAGGTCGCCCGCCCTGCGCCATGTGCTCACGCACCTGATCACCCCCTTGCTGATGTGCGTCGGGATGGGACTCGCGTACATGGGAGCCTTCGTCACCCCCGAGCCGAACCATCTGCCGGTCGCCGTCGTCGGCTCCGGGCCCGAGGTGAAGGTGCTGGCCCAGTCGGTCAAGGACCAGGCCGGTGACGACCTCGACGTACGGACCGTCGCGACCCGCGCCGACGCCGTCGACCTGCTCGAGGCGCGTGACATCACCGGCGCCTACGTGCCCGGCGACAGGGCGCCCGAGGTCGTGGTGGCCACCGCCGCGTCCGACATGGGCGCCATGGCCGTGGAGAAGGTGTTCAGCCCGCTCGCCGAGCGGCAGGGCGTCCCGCTGAAGGTGACGGACGTGGCCGCCCCGGTCGACGACGACCCCACGGGCCAGGGCCTGTTCTTCCTGCTGGTCGCGGTCAGCATCGGCTCCTACGCCTCCGTGGCCGCGCTCGGCGCCGCCGGTGCCGCCCTGCCGATGCGCGCGCGGGCCCTGCTGACCCTCGGTGTCTCCGTCGTCGTCAGCGGTGTCGGCGCCCTGCTCGCCGGACCGGTGTTCCACCTCGCCCACCACGGCCTCGCCGGCCTGTGGGGCATGGCCTGGCTCTACGCCGCGGGCATCCTGTTCATCGGCGTCGGCCTGCACACCTTCCTGAAGCGGTGGACCACACTCACCATGATGGTGCTGTTCGTGATGCTCAACTTCACCAGCTCCGGCGGTCTGTTCCGGCCCGAACTGCAGAACGGCTTCTTCGGCACCCTGCACGCCTTCTGGAACGGCGCCGGGTTCGTCGAGGGCGCGCGCAGCCTGCTGTACTTCGACGGCGACGGCCTCGGCCGCAACGTCTGGACGCTGGTCGCCTGGCTCCTGCTCGGCCTCGTGGTGACGGCGGCGGCCGCCCTCCGGGAGCGGGCCGTGGCCCCGGCGCCGTCCCCTGCGAAGCACGCGCGGCCGCAGGAGCAGACGGCCGTCCCGGCAGCCAGGGAGGAAGCGGACGAAGAGGCCGAGGAGACCGTCGGCGTCTGATCACCGGTGTAGGGTGGCCGTCGGCCGCGGACAGTCCCGGTCGACGGACGCCTGGGAGGTGAGACCCATTACCGCTGTGTCGGCCAGGGCGCTCTCACCTCACGGCAGTGCGGTCACCGCCAACGGGTGACCGTGAGAGCGCCCTTCGGTTCCCGAAAGGCTCTCCGCTCCATGCCCATACCGTTTCCCGGGCCCTCCTCGCGCTCCCCTCTGTCCGCTTTCCCGTCCCGTGACTCCGTCGTGGCCGCGCTGCGCGCCGCGGGCTGTGTCTTCGCCGAGGACGAGGCGGCCCTCCTCGTCGCCGCCGCCCGCACCGCCGAGGAACTGGCCTCCCTGGTGGACCGGCGCGTCACCGGCCTGCCCCTCGAACTCGTCCTGGGCTGGGCCGAGTTCCGGGGCCTGCGCATCGCCGTGGCCCCCGGTGTCTTCGTCCCCCGCCGCCGTACCGAGTTCCTGGTGTCCGAGGCCCTCGCCCACGCGCCGGACGCGGCCGTCGTCGTGGACCTGTGCTGCGGCTCCGGAGCCGTCGGTGCCGCCCTGGCCGCCGCGCTCGACCGGCCCGAGGTGCACGCCGCCGACATCGACCCGGCCGCCGTGCGCTGCGCCCGCGGCAACCTCGCGGACGCCGGCGGCCGGGTGTACGCCGGGGACCTGTTCGACGCACTGCCCGGCGCGCTGCGCGGCCGGGTGGACATCCTCGCGGCCAACGTGCCGTACGTCCCCACCGGCGAGGTCGCCCTGCTGCCCGCCGAGGCCCGCGACCACGAGCCGCTGGTCGCCCTCGACGGCGGCACCGACGGCCTCGACGTGCTGCGCAGGGTCGCCGCCGAGGCGCCGCGCTGGCTCGCGCCCGGCGGCTGCCTGCTGGTCGAGACGAGCCAACGCCAGGCGCCGGCCGCCGTGGACGCCTTCACCCGCGGCGGCCTGACGACCCGCCTCGCGGTCTGCGAGGAGTCGTACGCGCATGTGGTGATCGGCGTCAGGGACTGACACGGCACCCGGTCGGTCACGACGGCGGCGTGGCCCGGGCGATGAGCAGGGCCACGTCGTCGGAGTTCTCCGGCTCGTGCAGGGTGCGCAGGAGCAGGTCGCAGACCTCCTCCAGAGGGCGGTCGGGCCCCTCCAGCACGGCCAGGAGGGTGTCCAGGCGTTCGTCGAGCCGATGCCGGCGTGTCTCCACGAGACCGTCGGTGTAGAGCACCAGCCGGTCGCCCGGCTCCAGGTCGACGCTGGTGGTGGAGAAGGCGACGCCGCCCACCCCCAGCGGCACCCCGGTGGGCAGGTCCAGCAGCTCCGGTGGACGGCCGGCGCGCAGGCGGACCGGCGGCAGGTGCCCGGCGTTGGCGATCCGGCACTGCCGCAGATGCGGGTCGTGGACGGCGTAGACGCAGGTGGCGATGGCCTGGTCCAGGCCTGCCGTGGTCCGGTCGAGGTGCTCCAGCAGGAGCGCGGGGTCGAGATCGAGGGCGGCCAGGGTGGTCGTCGCGGTCCGCAGCCGGCCCATGGAGGCGGCCGCCACGATGCCGCTGCCCATCACGTCGCCCACCACGAGCGCCGTCTTGCAGCCCTCCAGGGGGATCACGTCGAACCAGTCGCCGCCGATCTCACTGGTGGCCTCGGCGGGCTGGTAGCGGGAGGCGACCTCCAGCCCGCCCGTCACCGACGGATGGCTGGGCAGCAGGCTGCGCTGGAGGGTGAGGGCGGAGGTGCGGGCGTTCTGGTACCAGCGGGCGTTGTCGATCTGCAGCGCCGCGCGGGCGGCCAGCTCCCGGGCCAGCAGGAGGTCGTCGTCGTCGAACGGGAGGGGATTGCCGGTCCGCTTGAGGTCCAGGGCGCCGAGCACCTCGCCCCGGGCGATCAGCGGCACGGCCAGGTACGACCGCACCCCCGCCCGGCGCAGCACCTCGGCCGCCTCCGCGGAGCGGGCGATACGGGGCAGGTCCTCCTGCGTCACCCGCGCCACCAGTACCGGCCGGCCGGTGCGCACGCACTCGGTGACCAGGCGGTCCGGGGCGTACCGGGCGACCTCCCCGGGCGGATCGGCCGCGAGCAGGGCCTGCGGGGTGTCGCCCGCCTGCACGGCGAGCGCGCGGATCACCGCGGGCTCGGCCGGACCCAGGGTGCTGGGCCGGCCCTGCACCACGGCCTCCAGCAGGTCCACGGCCGCGATGTCGGCGAGATCCGGCACGGCGACGTCGGCCAGTTCGCGCGCGGTGCGGTCCAGCTCCAGCGTGGTGCCGATCCGCGCGGACGCGTCCGCCACGGCGGCCAGCCGGCGCCGGGCGGCCTCGGCCTCGACGCCCGCCCGGTACTGCTCGGTGACGTCCGCGACCGAGGCGGCCACGCCCAGCACGGTGCCGGCGGCGTCCTCCAGCCGGTACAGCGAGACCGACCAGGTGCGGTCCTCGTCCGGGTCGGCGCGGGTCCGTCCGGTGACGGTCCGGTCGAGGGCCGGCCGCCCCGTTTCCAGTACCCGGCGTGCCGCCGCCTCCACGGCGTCGGCGTCCATCCGCGGCACCACCTCGCGGACCGTGCGGCCCAGGTGCTCCTCGGCGGGGATGCCGTTCATCCTCTCCAGGGACGGGTTGACCGAGACGTACCGCAGATCCGTGTCCAGGACGGCCAGCCCGATCGGGGACTGCCGGATCACCCGCGTGGACAGCGCCACGTCGCGCTCCAGCCGGCGCACGGTCGACTGGTCGGCCGCCAGCCCCAGCGCGTAGACGTCCCCCCGGTCGTCCAGCAGGCGCATGTTGCGGAACTCGACGAGCCGGGTGCCGCCGTCCTTGTGCCGGACGGGGAACGCCCCGGCCCAGCTCCGGCCGGTCTTCATGACCTCGGCGAACAGCTTCACGACCAGGTCGAGATGCCGCTCGTGGACCATGATGCGGGCGGCGTACTGCCCCAGCGCCTCCTGGGCGGAGTACCCGAACAGCTCCTCGGCCTGCGGGCTCCACAGCACGATCCGGCCCTCGCCGTCGAGCACGACCGAGGCCACGTTCAGCACGTCCAGCAGCCCGCTGGGCCGCAGCGGTGCCGGCCCCGACGGCGCGTCGCCCTCGAACCCGGCAGATCCGGCTGCGCTCATCCCATGCCCCGCCTTCGCCGTTGTGCGCGGCACGCCCTTGTGATGCCGGCTCCTTCGTCCTACCGCGTCCCCCGCGTACAGGGCTGTTCCCCCGAGGCCTCGGCCGTCTGCTTCCAGCATCCCCCGGCACGGCGGCGGCCGCCCCACGGAGCACGGCCCGCCCTGCCCATTTTGCTCTGTACATGACTTCCCGGTCGCGCCAGACTGTGCGCCGACCGCGTCCCGCCCGCTCGCCCCCACCGAGGAGCTGCCATGCCCCTGCGCGCCCGCACCCGGCATTGTTGTCACACCGTCCTGACCGGACTCGCCGCCCTCGCCCTCTGTCTGGCGGGCCCGGCCGCGGCGGCCGCCCCCACCGCCGGGACCTGGACCGAGGTGGGCTCCGACCGCGCCGACCCGCTGACCGAGAGCCAGGGCCTGGCCTCCGTCGAGGTCCCGGCCGGCAGCCCCAACCGCTACACCGGCATCGGCACCATCCCGCTGGGCCTCAGCAGCCGCGGCTGGAACCACGTCGGTGACCCCGACGCCTCCTACGACGGCCACTACATCGAGCCGTACCAGCGGGACGACGGGAACACCAAGATGTTCCGCGTGCAGGCGCCCGACGGCCGCTGGTCGGAGTACGTGCACACGCTGAGCGCGGGGGAGGCGCGGAACAACTCCTGGTCCGCCGTCTCCCCGGACGGCCAGTGGATGCTCGCGGGCGAGTGGGGCACCATGAACCGGCTGCTCGTCTTCCCCACCCCCGGTGTCAACCCGGCCACCTCGCCCGCGTCGAACCTCCCGCAGGCGGCCACCGTCCACCTGGACCACGCCGTGCGGGACGTCCAGGGCTGCGACTTCCTCGACGCGACCACGCTGCTGTGCTCCTCCGACGACCCGGCGGGCACCCTCTTCGGCATCACCAAACCGCTGCTCAGGATCGACCTGTCCGCCCCGCCGAACGGCACGGCGGACGTCACCGGCCACGTCACCGCCCTGCGGCAGCTTCCCCTGCGCAGCGCCTGCTCCGGCGGCTTCGAGGCCGAGGGCATCGACTACGACCGCCGTACCGGCACCCTGCGCGTCATCGTCGTGTCGCCGGGCTTCTGCGTCCTGACGGACAGCAAGACCTACCGCTTCACCCAGGGCTGAGGCGGCGAAGCGCGGACCGCGCCGGTAGTGCTCCGCCCGCGGTGGTGCTTTTCTGGGGTTATGGGTGCGGTCTCCAGGGGGCGTCGGAGCGCTCGCGGCGGTGCCGCACCGCGGCCACGAGAGGAGCGATCACGATGGACGGTGAGCGACTGCATCCGGAGTCCGTCTCGGTGGAGCTGAGCGGGTGCAGCAAGGAGGACGCGCGAACCGTGTTCGAGGCCCTGTGCACGTGCTTCTCGTCCGACCGGCGCTCGGACGAGGTGCCCCGGCTCTACGACGACGTGCGTCCCACCGTGTGGCTCGGCACCTTCGACGTGGCCGAGTCCCGCGGCCGGTGCGACCCCGCCCGCCTCGCGGCGTCCGTGGAGGCCGACGTGCAGGGCGGTTACTGGGCGATCGAGCGCTTCCGCACGACGCTGGACTCCCTGTTCACCGTGCACGACCTGAGCACGGCCTCCGGGGACCAGGAACGGGAACTGCACGTACGGCTGGAGAGCCACTGACCGGAACCCATCACGGGCCCGCTGTGTGCGACGCCACCTTATGCAACTAGTTGCAAAAGGTGGTGGCCGTCCTCTACAACAGAGGCACGACACCGCGCACGGAGGGCCCGATGAGCCGCTACCCCCACCTGCTGAGCCCACTCGACCTGGGCTTCACCACGCTGCCCAACCGGGTCCTGATGGGCTCCATGCACGTCGGCCTGGAAGAGGCCGAGCGCGGCTTCGAGCGCATGGCCGCCTTCTACGCCGCCCGGGCGCGAGGGGGAGTGGGCCTGATCGTCACCGGCGGCATCGCCCCCAACGACGAGGGCCGTCCCTACCCGGGCGGCGCCCGGCTCACCACGGAGGCGGAGGCCGGGCAGCACCGGGTCGTCACCGACGCCGTGCACCGCGAGGGCGGCCGGATCGCCCTGCAGATCCTCCACTTCGGCCGCTACGCCTACCACGCCGACCTGGTCGCCCCGAGCCCGCTCCAGGCGCCGATCAGCCCCCACGTGCCCCGCGAGATGACCGACGCCGACGTCGAGCGCACCATCGACGACTACGTCCGCACCGCCCGCCTCGCCCGCGAGGCCGGGTACGACGGCGTCGAGATCATGGGCTCCGAGGGCTACCTGATCAACGAGTTCATCGCGGCGTGCACCAACCACCGCACCGACCGCTGGGGCGGCTCGTACGAGAACCGGATGCGCTTCCCCGTCGAGATCGTCCGCCGGGTGCGCGAGGCGGTCGGCGAGGACTTCATCCTCGTCTACCGGCTCTCCATGCTCGACCTGGTCCCCGGCGGCTCCACCCTCGACGAGGTGATCACCCTCGCCCGGGCCGTCGAGGCCGCCGGAGCCACCATCATCAACACCGGCATCGGCTGGCACGAGGCCCGCATCCCCACCATCGCCACCTCCGTCCCGCGCGGCGCCTACACCTGGGTGACCCGGCGGCTGATGGGCGAGGTGAAGGTGCCGCTCGTCACCACCAACCGCATCAACACCCCCGAACTCGCCGAGCGGTTGCTCGCCGACGGCACGGCCGACATGGTGTCGATGGCCCGCCCGATGCTCGCCGACCCCGACTTCGTCGCCAAGGCGGCGGCGGGCCGCCCCGAGGCCATCAACACCTGCATCGGCTGCAACCAGGCCTGCCTGGACCACACCTTCAGCGGGAAGATCACCTCCTGCCTGGTCAACCCGCGCGCCTGCCACGAGACCGAGCTGGTCCTCGCCCCGACCCGGCGGCGCAAGCGCGTCGCGGTCGTCGGCGCCGGACCGGCCGGGCTGGCCTGCGCGGTGAGCGCGGCCGAACGCGGCCACGAGGTCACCCTGTACGACGCCGCGAGTGAGATCGGCGGCCAGCTCAACGTGGCCCGCAAGGTCCCCGGCAAGCAGGAGTTCGACGAGACCCTGCGCTACTTCCGCACCCAGCTGGGGACACACGGCGTCGACATACGGCTGAACACCCGGGTCGGCGCCGACGACCTGGCCGGCCACGACGAGGTCGTCGTCGCCACCGGCGTCACCCCGCGCACCCCGGACATCCCGGGCGTCGACCACCCCAGCGTCCTCGGCTACCTCGACGTCCTGCGCGACGGCGCCCCCGTCGGCGACCGGGTCGCGATCCTCGGCGCCGGCGGCATCGGCTTCGACGTCGCCGAGTACCTCACCGACGGCGGCGACAAGGCCCACGAGGACCCCGAGACGTACTTCCGCCTCTGGGGCGTCGACATGGACTACCGCGAGGCCGGCGGCCTCGCCGCCCCTGAGCGCCCGGCGCCGCCGCGCACCGTGCACCTGCTCCAGCGCAAGACCTCCAAGGTCGGGGCGGGCCTCGGCAAGACCACCGGCTGGATCCACCGCGCCGAGCTCAGGCACCGTGGCGTCACCATGATCGCGGGCGTGCGCTACGACCGGATCGACGACGCCGGACTGCACGTCACGATCGGCGACGAGTCCACGGTGATCGAGGTCGACACGGTGGTCCTGTGCACCGGCCAGGAGCCGAGCCGCGGCCTGTACGACGACCTGGTCGCCGCCGGGCGCAGCGCGCACCTCATCGGCGGCGCCGACGTGGCCGCCGAGCTGGACGCCAAGCGCGCCATCCAGCAGGGCACCGAGCTGGCGGCGGCGCTGTAGCGGGCGGGTGGGCCGTCCCTAGGATGAGCGCATGTCACTCCCGCACGCGATCCTCACCGCCCTGGTCGAAAAGCCGTCGTCGGGGCTGGAGCTGACCCGCCGGTTCGACAAGTCGATCGGTTACTTCTGGTCGGCGACGCACCAGCAGATCTATCGCGAGCTGGGGAGACTGGAGGCGGACGGCCTGATCCGGGCGCTTCCCGACCAGCAGCCGGCCCGCGGGCAGAAGAAGTCCTACGAGGTCCTGCCGGCGGGCCGCGACGAACTCGCCCGCTGGGCCGCCGCCGCGCAGGACCCCAGGCCACTGCGGGACACGATGCTGCTGCGGCTGCGGGCCGCGGCGGTGGTCGGCACCACCGGCATCGAGGCGGACCTGAGGCGTCACCTGGAGCTGCACGAGCGGCAGCTGGCCGAGTACGAGGAGATCGAGAAGCGGGACTTCCCGCCCGGGAGCGACAGTGCCGAGGACCGGCTGCGGCACCTGGTGCTGCGCGCCGGCATCGACCTGGAGACCTTCTGGACCCAGTGGCTCAGGCACGCGCTGGCGGTGTTCGCCGAGCTGCCCGCCGACGGGCAGGCCTGACGGCGTCGCGGTGGCCCCGGCCGCGCGGAGACGGCACGGCCCCGCAGGGCGGCACGGCCCCGCAGGGCGGCACGGAACCGGGCCGCGGCGACGGCGGCGGTGCCGACGAGCGCGCGCCGCCCGTCACGAGGGCGCCCGCGTCGTGCTCCGTGACGACGACGGCAGGCGGGTACACCCCGTGCGCCGCCGAGAGCGGGAACGCCCCCGCGGCCTCAGGGGCAGTCGGCGGGGCGCGGCCGTGCCCGGAACGCGGAGCGGTACCGCCCGGGTGACCGTCCCCGGCACGCGGCGGGCCGGAGGTCATCCGGGCGGGCCCGTGGTCACCTCCCGTTCCGCCGAGAAGCCGCCCCAGGTGCCGTCGGCCAGCCGGGCCCTGATCCGCACCCGGTGCGTGACGCCGGCCTCCCGCCCCGCGTAGAAGCTGTACTCGGCCCGGTCGCGCGGCGCGTCGCCGCCGTAGACGAGTGACGTCGCCGGCCGGCCGTCCAGGTGGACCTGGTACTCGGTGACCGCGCCGTCCGTGCGCGGCGGGACCCAGGTGAGGTCGATGTGGTACGCCCCGTCGGTGCGGCGGGACGCCGCGTGCAGGGCGGTGGGCGCGGTGGCCCGGCCGTCGTCGGAGCCCGGGGTGGTGAGCCGTACGACGGCACTGGCGGGAGAGAGGTTGTCGGCGGCGTCCCGCGCCCGGACCGTGAAGGAGTAGCGGGTGCCCGCGCGCAGCCCCGTGACGACGGCCGCCGTCTGACCGCCACCGACGCTGTGCACCTTCGTCCCGCCCTGGTGGATGTCGTACGACACCACCCCGCGGTCGTCTCTCGCGGCGGCCCAGGTGAGCTGGACCGCCCGGCTGCCCGCCGCCCGGGCCCGGACGTCCGTCGGGCGCGTCGGGGCGGAGTCGTCGGTTGAGGCGTCGGGGGTGGTCGCCCGTGCCTCGCGGCTGTGCGGCCCGAGCCGGCCGTCGGCGTCGCGGGCCCGCACCGTGAAGGCGTAGGCCGTCGAGGGGCGCAGCCGGGTGATGTCCACCATGCGGTCGGACGCCGGCACCTCCTTCACCACCGCGCCGCCGCGGTACACCGCGTACGTCTCGACCCCGTCGACCGTGTTCCACATGACGTGCACGGTCGTCGCACTGCCCGCCGCGGCGGTGACGCCCGTCGGCGCACCGGGCAGTCCGCCGTCGCCCTCGTCCCCCGTGCCCCAGCCGCAGGAGGTGACCAGGACGAGGACGCCGCAGAGCAGGGCGCAGCGGCGCGGGGCGGCGCCGGAGGCGGGGACAGCGGGAACGGGAGCGGCTACGGGCAGGGGAACGTCTCGCACGGCTCTGCCTCCCGGGGACGGCGTCGACTCGACGGCAATGGTCCGGACCAATATGACGCCCGTGATGCGTTCACATCAAGATGGGTGTCGGTGACGATCACCCGGAAGGGTTACGTATGCTGAACCCCAGCACGGCCGAAGTCCCGCCGCCGGGCGAGGAGTTCGAGCCGATGGCGCGGACCGCTGTCGTCGCTGATGCCGCGCCGGCGCGGGAGGCCGGGCGGGTCGGAGCCGTACGGGCTCGGCCTGCCCGCCCCCAGTCGCATGCCGGAGCACAGCGCCCGCACCGCACCGCACCGGGCGCGCGGGCTTGCACCGTCTGGCCCAGTAGAGGTGGCTGCGCGAGCGATCCGGGGACACATGTGCCCGAGTGACCGCCCATGCCCCCCAGGAGAGGCCACATCGTGCGTGTCCAGTCGCTGTCACTGGTCGCGGCCAGCGCCGCCCTGCTCGCCCCCACGACGTTTCCCGGCGCTCCGGCCCCGCCCCTCCCCGGCCCCCAGGCCCACCTCCGGTACGGCCACCAGCCCCAGACCGGACCGGCTCGCGCCGACCGGTCCGGCCCCCGGACCGGTCCGCTGCCCCAGGCCGGGCCCGTGGCGCCGTACCGGGCCCGGACCCGGGCCGGGAACGGCGCCAAACCGAAGGAGGTCCGGCGCGAGCGTCCCGTCCGCGCCGCCGACCTGCTGGCCAGGACGCGGGACTGCCACCCCGTCTCGCGCGGGCGCTACCGCAGCGACGCCGGAACACCGGCGGACATCCCGGTCTGCGGAACGCGGGACGCCGTGTACTGGAAGGCCGACCTGGACGTCGACTGCGACGGCCGGCCCGGCGACCGGTGCAACAGCCGCACCGACCCGTACTACAACCCCGCCACCGCCTACACCCAGTCGGACGGCCGCCCCCTGGACGCCGAGAGCCTGCCCTACGTCGTCGTGCCCCAACCGAGCGGCATCTGGGACCACCGCGAGCACGGCGTCCACGGAGGATCGGTGGCGGCAGTCGTCCACGGGGACCGGGTGCGGTACGCGGTCGTCGGCGACATCGGACCCCGCACCATCATCGGCGAGGCCTCCTACGCCGCCGCGCGGTCGCTCGGTATCCCGGCCGACCCGCACGGGGGCGGAGCCGCCTCCGGCGTGACGTACATCGTCTTCAAGGACAGCGAGGTGGAGCCCATCGAGGACAGGGCCGCCGCCGAGAAGGCGGGGGAGCGGCTGGCGCGTGAGTTCGCCGGCGACGACTGAACGGTCGACGCGCCGGCCCTCGCCGGAACGGCGGACCAACCGTCCCCGACGACCACCCCGTCTGCGACGGCGGGCGGCGTACGAGGACCGGCCCGCGCCAAGCGGGCCGGACCGCCCACGGACGGCCCGCGCCCCGGCGACGGGCGGCCGTGTCCCGCGCCCGGGGAACGCGCGACGGGCCCCACCGTGCCCGGCCCGCACGGACGCCCGCGCCGGCGCCGCGACGGCACGGGCCGGCCGGCCGTGCCGTGCCCCGCACGTGGGCGGGGCACGGCGGGGCAGGGGCGCCGGGGGGCGGAGCGTGGCCCCGCCACCCGCACAGGCCCTTGCATTTAGACCTTCCGGTACGCGTACGCCTCCGCGGCCGCCGCCTCCACCGCCGCGAGGTCGGCACCCGTCGTGGCCGTGACGACCGCGGCCACCGCGCCCTCGACGAAGGGGGCGTCCACCAGACGGGTGTTCTCCGGAAGCTCGTCACCCTCGGCGAGCAGCGCCTTGACGGTGAGCACGGCGCTGCCGAGGTCGGTGAGCACGGCGACCCCCGCCCCCCGGTCCACGGACGCGGCGGCGGCCGAGACCAGCTCGGCGCTCGTACCGAACCCACCGGACGCGGTCCCGCCCGCCGGTGCGACGGGCACCGCCACGTCACCGCCCGCCAGGGCCTTCGCCAGCTCGGCCACGGACGCGGCCACCTCGGCGCTGTGCGACACCAGCACGATCCCGACCAGGTTCGCGTCACTCACCGGCCGCCTCCTCCAGTGCCGCCACGAGCAGCGCCGCCGAGGTGGCTCCGGGGTCCTGGTGCCCGATGCTGCGCTCGCCGAGATAGCTCGCCCTGCCCTTGCGCGCCTGCAACGGCGTGGTCGCCTCGGCCCCCTCCTCGGCCGCGGCGCGGGCCGCGGCGAACGAGACGCCGAGGGCGTCCACGGCCGGCACGAGGGCGTCGATCATGGTGGCGTCGCCCGGCGCGGCACCCCCCAGCGTGCGGACGGCGTCCACCCCCGTCCGCAGCGCCTCGGTCAGCTGCTCCGCGCTCACCTCGGTGGCGTCCCCGAGCGCCTTTCCGGTACGGCGCAGCAGTGTCCCGTACAGCGGGCCCGAGGCGCCGCCGACCGACGAGATGAGCTGCCGCCCGGAGAGGACGAGAACCGCCCCGGGCGTGTCGGGCGCTTCTTTCTCCAGCGTGGCCGTCACGGCCTTGAAACCGCGCTGGAGATTGCTGCCGTGGTCGGCGTCGCCGATGGGCGAGTCGAGGGCGGTGAGCCGTTCCGCCTCACGGTCGACCAACGCGGCGGTCGCCGTCATCCAACGGCGGAAGAAGTCGGCGTCGAGCACTGGATCTCCTTGCCTGGTAGGTACGTTGCGATCCCTTCCCCGTCCACCGTCACATGCCCCACCTCAGGCCCGGTGTCTTCACCGGCGCGTCCCACAGTCCGAGCAGTTCCTCGTCGATCTCGCACAGGGTGACCGAGGCCCCCGCCATGTCCAGCGAGGTGACGTAGTTGCCGACGAGGGTGCGGGCGACGGCGACACCGCGCTCACCGAGTACGCGCTGCACCTCGGCGTTGAAGCCGTACAGCTCCAGCAGCGGAGTCGCGCCCATGCCGTTGACCAGGACCAGGACCGGATTGCGCGGGTCGAGGTCCGTCAGCACCGCGTCGAGGGCGGCCTCGGCGATCTCGCCCGAGGTCATCATCGGGCGCCGCTCCCGGCCCGGCTCCCCGTGGATGCCGATGCCGAGCTCCAGTTCACCGGCCGGGAGGTCGAAGGTGGGGCTGCCCTTGGCGGGCGTCGTGCAGGCGCTGAGCGCCACACCGAAACTGCGGGAGCTGTCGTTCACCCGGCGGGCGATCGCCTCCACCCGCTCCAGCGGCCGGCCCTCGTCCGCCGCGGCCCCCGCGATCTTCTCCACGAACAGCGTGGCCCCGGTGCCGCGCCGTCCGGCCGTGTAGAGACTGTCCGTCACCGCCACGTCGTCGTCGACCAGCACCTTCGCGACCCGGATGCCCTCGTCCTCGGCCAGTTCGGCGGCCATGTCGAAGTTGAGCACGTCACCGGTGTAGTTCTTGACGACGAACAGCACCCCCGCCCCGCTGTCCACGGCGGCCGCCGCCCGCACCATCTGGTCGGGCACCGGCGAGGTGAACACCTCACCCGGACAGGCCGCCGACAGCATCCCGGGACCCACGAACCCGCCGTGCAACGGCTCGTGCCCGGAACCGCCCCCCGACACCAGGGCGACCTTCCCGGCCACGGGAGCGTCCCGCCGCACGATCACCCGGTTCTCGACATCCACGGTCAACTCGGGATGGGCGGCCGCCATACCGCGCAGGGCGTCTGAGACCACGGTCTCCGGGACGTTGATCAACATCCTCAAGGGTATCTCCTAGGCAGGTTAGCAGATGGGCCTATGGCCTGTGTTTTTGCTGGTCAGAGTAGGGCCGGGCAGTTTGTGATCTTGGCGGTCCGTGGCGGCTATGAGCGGGTTCTGGCGGTACTGATGCTGACTCAATGCTGACTTTGGTGACGAGTCGTCAAGTTGGTCGGACGGTCGGGTGCGCTTGGTCAGGATCCCTGCTGTCGGCAGTATCAGCCTTGCGGCAGCGAAGGTCACGCGCGCGAACGACTTGGGCGCGCCCAAGTCCCGAAACGGGCTATGCCGAATGTCGGCGTCTTGCGGGCTTTGACTGCAGGCAGCCGGTTGAGCAGGTCACCTTGTCGACTGTCCGGGCATGCTCGAAATGAGTGTGCGTCGTGGTCGGGAAACCGTCCAGGCAGTACTTCAACTGGAAGACCGCACCCGGGTCGCATGCGTGACATTGATGCCGATGCCCTGGTCCCTGCCGCGCCCGTCCTCCACCTTCGCGCGCGGACGACACCACACCGGCTCTGCACCGCGCCCGCTCACCTGCCGGTGTCTTGGCGGCGCTGCCCTCTGCCGGGCCAGGGCCAGAACTCCCGGCCCCCCGCGGCGCACGAGCTTGTAGCCCTTCGCCCACGAGAACCCCAGCGCCCTGGAGGCGTCCGCCACGCTCCCAGTTCCCGTTCCGTCCCAGGTGGCGCGGATGCACGCAGGGCTGCACTCGGCGCATTTGCAGCTCGTTGCTCTGGCTCTGCATCGCGGGTTCTTCAGTTCCTTTCAAGGTGGTCGAGCGTCATCGCGCCGAGGTCAATGCCGAGGTGCAGGCCGCTCAGCACGAAATCGCTCCCCGTGATGGACCAACGATGATGCTCGGGATCGCCGGTTTGGCTAACCGGCGATCCCGCGCCATGTTCCTTCGCTTCGAATCCGTCTCTGCGTTCCGGGCCGTTCGGATCACTCGTCGTCGAACGGTGGGATCTGCCGCATCCCCAGTACCGTGCCGTCTCGGCTGATCGAGACCACGCCGCCCCACTTGTGGTCCCAGAACGTACCGTGGCGCTTGGCCTTCCACTCGTGTACTCGTTGTCGGTAGGCGGCGACGTCGGCGTGTCGCTCGGGCTGTCCGGGCCGCTCCTTCCTGGTTACGAGGGCAGTGAGTATGTCCTCCGCTGCGCCGGAGAACGCCTGGACCCTTTCGCCGTTGAGTCGGAAGACATGGTCTGTGCCCTCGTATTTTTCGCCCAGTAGGGTGTAGTGCGCGTCTTGGACACTGCCGGCCGAAGCGTGGGCGAAGCCTTGGAAGAAGTCGCTGCCCTGACGGGTGTTGAGCAGTGCGGCGGTGGATTCGCCATCGCCGGCGAAGGCTGTGAGCCCGGCCGCCCCGACCCGAGAAAGGGCACGCTGGAACCACTCGTAGTACTCGAGATCGGGACCGACTTGGCATCCGGGCTCGGAGGTGTCAGGGTCCTTGCCCTTGCCTGGTTTCACGATGCCGATGTTCGGGTTCTTGTCCTCCAACGGAAGGCCGATGTTTGCGGCGGGCGTACCTTCCGGGATGTGCAGCCAGCCGCCGGGGCCGTCGGCGTGCAGGGCGTGGACGGTGAGCGGGTCGGTCGTGGAGATTTCCGTGCTGAACATCAGGGCTGGAGTTTCGTTCCAGGCTCCGATGTGCACACCGTCGGCGTGGACCGCTGCGGAGGCGAGTTGCTCGTATGCCTTCTGTCGGTCGCTGTGGTTGCCCTTGCAGGCGATCGGGAAGACGCGTGAGGATTCGCCTGGTTTCCAGACTTCGGCGAGGAACTGCGGGCGGTAGTGGTAGCCGACGGTTTTGGCTTTTGCTTTGTCCCGGCTGGTGAGTGTCCAGCCGGCGCGCAGCGCGGTGTCGGCGCGGACGATGGAGATGCTGTGGTCGGGATAGCGGCGGGCGAGGATCTGCTCGCTGACGGCCAGGGCAAAGGCTTGTCCCAGTTCCTCGGATTGCAGCGCCTTGTAGTACATGGCGATTCGTTCGCCCTCTTCGGACAGCCTGAGGTAGGTTTCGGCGTCTCCCACGAGCGCTTGGCAATACTTGAGGCTGCCCCAGTGTTCGGCCAGCCCGCGCGATGCGCCGCGCTGGGACAGGGCGAGGCCGCGGCCGAGGTGGTGGAGTACGTCCCAGAACGTCAGCCGTACCGTCAGGCCGAGTTCCTGGCTGGGGAGTGGGCGCAGTCCCGGCTTGCGGCGCAGCGGCTCGAATGTGTCGCCGGGCTTGGTCTTGCCCTCCTCTTGCCGCTTTTGGAACGTCTCATGGCGCTCACGCTCCTTGTCGGCGGCGGCTTCCTCGACCTTGCCCACCAGTTCTCGCGTGGAGTGGACCGGTATGGTCACCTGCCGCTGGAGGCTGTGCAGGACCTCTTCGGTCTTCATGGTGCTCGTCACGACTGTCCCTCCCCAGGTCGGATGTCCGGCCAGCCGTGCACGGCCGACCGGTCACTCAGTCGAACAGCGGCGCCAGTACGGTCGGGCCCGCGAGAATGCGCCACGCGGGGATGCGGAGAACTCGTTCGACGCTGCCGGCTTTTGCACCTCTGCCGCCGGACGGCAGCCCGATGAGCAGGCCCGCTCGCTGATGCAACAAGCGCAGGTGCCGTGCCGGGTCACGGCCGGGCAGTGGTCCGGTGTCCACCAGTACCGCGGTGTTGCCTTCGGGCGCGGTGAACAGCAGGTCGATCCGCTGTCCGCCGACGTTGGCGTCGCGTTCCAGCTCTACGACGCCTCGTGAGGCGAGGAACTGCTGCACGGTATCGGCAAGGTCCCTGCGGCCCGGGTCCTGCTGAGGGCTGGGCTTGTGTACTGGAGCTTGGTGTGCGTCGACAGCCCGTGCTCGGCTCCACAGGACTGAGCGGGACGACAGCAGGTGCGGGAGACCGGTCTGCCGCTGCCAGTAGCCGTGGTTGCCCACGGTGATCAACTGGGATTTCGCGCGAGTGATCGCGACGTTCCAGAGGTTGACCTGGCTCGCCACCCAGTGGGCCGTCCTCGGAGGTGTGTTGGCGGTCGCCACAGGGCTGAGGACCATGACGTCGCGCTGGCCGCCCTGGAAGGCATGAACCGTGCCCACCCGCACCCGGTCGCTGCCGACCATGCGCTCCAGCGCGTCCTTCTGCGCGCGGAAGGGGGTCACCACTCCCACGGTCCTCACGAGCTTCGCGACCTGTGATGCGCAGGGTGGCTCCGTCCGGGCGGGTCACGACGATGGTGCGCTGAGGGACCTTGGCCAGCCAGACCTGAATGCAAGCTGCCGCCAAGGAACCAGCACTCAGGACCAACCCGATGACGCCGACAACGTCACCCCCCTTGTCGGAGCCTCTGGGCGGGCCGCTCGCCGGCGTGACCAGAGAGGCCGTCGGATCGGCCTCGGACACTTGGGTCAGGAGTCCGCGGGCCTCGCTGCGAGCCCTCAAAGGATCACCGTCGATGACCGAGATCACCTGACGCGCCTGGCCCTGATGCTTGTTGTGGTTCTCCACGCGTCTCCCTGATCCGCCAGCCGTCGACGTAGGTGCCCAGGGAAACTAGCTGATCAACTCCGGTCTGGGGGTCGCGCTTTCTGAAATCCGCTGGTGGTTGACGCGAAACACACTCCGAAGCCGAAACTTTGTTCAGTTGTAGAGGTCGGTGCGCCTGGCCGCTTGCAACGGATACTGCCGATGGCAGCAGCTTGGTGCAGAGGAAGAAGTCGTACCACTCGATGGTGGTGCCGATGAGGCTGGCGGTAACGATGCGCTTGAGGCTGTTCGGCGCCGGCAGAGCGGCTGCGGGTGACGACATTGGCACCACTTCCTGAGGTGTGACGGGGACGTTTGCGTGTCGCCACACCGTAGGAACCCGCAGGTCAAGCGCACATGTGGTGGGGCAATATAGTTCGGGTGCCGGCTATGCGTGCGGCCACCATGCCGGCTTGTGGAGAGGCAGTTCAGGGGTTCGGTGGTGGCCGAAACGAGAGCCGTCCGGGACGCGTATTTCAGGGTGATTCGACGGTGCGGTGCTGACTCCCGTGCTGGTTCGGTGCTGACTAAAAGCCCACGTCATCACCCGTCCTCACCTGTCCCGTGCTGACTTGGTGCTGACTGCGCTCCGTTGAAATCGGGCATCTGGGATTGATCGACTCAGAGTTGTTGCGTGGCAGGTGACCAGACTGAGAGACCGAGTCCGGCTTTGCCTCTCAGCCGCCGTCGGCGTGGGCAAGGCGCTGTGTCTGGGCGCGGTACATCCTGGTCCCAGGAGGGTTCTTCGTCTGCTGGTGGTGCAGCGCTTGCGAGCCCTTGAGCTGCGGTGATGACGTAAGTGGGCGGTTCGTGAGGTGATGTCTGTTTCTGGGTGAGGGTTGTGTCAGGGGCGCTGGTCGTGGCGGTGACTATTCCTTCCTGGCGAAGTTGCCGGTGTCGGCCTCGGTGAGGATCCTGAGTTTGACCAGGCGTTTCAGCTTGGCGCGGGTGCCTTCGACGTTCTTCGGCAGCAGTTCGTGGCCGAGGGCTTCGCAGACGTCCTTGGCCCGTAGCGGCCCGGTCGCGTGGTTGAAGGCGGCGAGGATGCGGGGGTAGTCCGGATGCTCGGGCAGGTCCGGTGCGACGGCCGGGAGCCGGTCGGCGAGGCCGGTGACGGTCTTGCGGGTGATCGCGAGGTGCTCCAGGTGCGTCTCGGCCTCCCGCAGCCGGGTCTGCAGGTCGTCGATCTGTGCGCGGAGGTCGTCGGCCAGGGCCCGGGCTGCGTCTTCCTGGAGGTCCAGGGCGTCGAGCAGGGGCTGGATGCTCACGCTGCCACCACCTGCGTGTCGCGCCAGGTGGGGGTGTTCGCGCCGGTGAGGCGTCGGGTCATGACGTGGGTCATTGCCCAGTAGACGCGGGAGGCGGAGGAGGAGGGGCGGTGCTCGTAGTCGCGGACCAGGCGCCGGTGCAGTATCAGGATCCCGTAGGTCTGCTCGACCCTCCACCGCTTCGGCTGCGGCACGAACCCCTTGACCTGCGGGTTGCGTTCGACGATCTCGACATCGATCCCCAGGCCGGCGCCGTGCGCGACGACCTGGTTCTTGAAGCCCTGGTCGGCCAGGGCTTTGCGGACGCTTCCGCCGGCGTGCTCGGCAACCTGGTCCAGCAGGACGATGCCCGCGGCGTTGTCGTGGGTGTTCGCGGCGAGGACGACGACCGCGATGACCAGGCCGAGCACGTCCACGGCCAGTCCCCGCTTGCGGCCGGGCACCCGCTTGGCCGGATCGTGGCCGCTCGTGGCGGCGGGGACCCCGGCGGCCACATGGACACTCTGGGTGTCCAGCACCACCAGGGTCGGGTCCTCTAATCGGCGGGCGCGTTCGCGGACCTGGCAGCGCAGGAGTTCATGGATGACCTGGTCGGTCCCGTCGTCCCGCCAGGCGGCGAAGTAGTAGTACGTCGCGCTCTTGGGCGGCAGGTCGTGCGGGAGATAGGCCCACTGGCAGCCGGTCCGCCCCTGGTAGAGGATCGCGTTCACGATCTCCCGCATGTCGTAGGCGCCCTGATGGCCGCTGACCGAGCGGTGCCGGTCCTTCCATGCGGTGATCACCGGCTCGATCAACGACCACTGCTCGTCCGATAAGTCACTCGGGTACGGCTTGCGTTCACTCACCCGGTCACATCACCAGACCACCAACCGCGGACCGGCAGATTCCGCCCCGCCGCCACACCATCAGGCGACAGCAGATCCACTCAAAGACTCACGAACCGCCCACTAAGAGGTGGCCTTTTGGCTCGGTTGGTCCGCGTATGGTCCGGATCTTGCTGGAAGGGCGGCGCCTGATAGGAGTCGCCGCATGTGCGGTACCACATGACGCAGGTTGCAGAGACCGTCCAGAGACGTCGGTTGCGTCCTTGGAAGTGGTGTACGGGTTCCCACCTGATCCGGGCGTTTGGCCTGGCGTCGGAGTGAGGGCTCGGATATGAGAACGGCCACCGGCTGATCTTCGAGGTGTCGACGCTCGAAGGAGATCAGCACGATGACCGCACCCGACAGTTTGCCCCTGCACGCCCTCGCCGAGGAGAATCTCGCCGCGGCGAGTCCCGATCTGCTGCGCGCGATGATCAAAACGTTCGCTGACGCCCTCATGTCCGCCGAGGCCGACGCCCTCTGCAACGCCGAATACGGGCAGGTCAGCGACGAGAGGGGCAACCACCGCAACGGCTATCGCCCGCGCGAGTGGGACACGAGGGCCGGGACCGTCGAGCTCGCCGTTCCCAAGCTGAGGCAGGGCAGCTACTTCCCGCACTGGCTCCTCGAGCAACGCCGCCGGGCCGAACAGGCATTGATCTCGGTGGTCGCCACCGCCTGCCTCCTCGGCGTCTCCACCCGCAGAGTGGAGAAGCTCGCCGAGTCCCTCGGGGTGACACAGCTGTCGAAGACCCAGGTCAGTGCGATGGCCAAGCACCTGGACGAGCAGGTCACCGCCTTCCGCAACCGGCCCCTGGACGCCGGACCGTACTCGTTTGTCTGGATCGACGCACTGACGCAGAAAGTCCGCGAGGGTGGTCGCATCGTCAACGTGCATGCGCTGATCGCGGTCGGCGTCAACACCGCCGGACACCGCGAGATCCTCGGCCTGGACGTGGCCACCGCCGAGGACGGCGCCGGCTGGCTGGCCTTCCTGCGTTCCCCGATCGCCCGCGGTCTGTCAGGCGTCCGGCTGGTCGTCTCCGACGCCCGTGCCGGCCTGGTGGACGCGATCGGCGCGGTGCTGCCCGGCGCCTCCTGGCAGCGCTGTCGCACCCTCCCCCACGCCCTGAACGGGCGCGGGCGGTGCCCCCATCGCGAGGAACTTGCTGAGCCAGGTGCCGAAGTCGGCCCAGCCCTGGGTGGCAACGCTTCTACGGACCGTCTTCGAACAGCCCGACACCGACGCCGTGAAGGCCCAGATGCGGCACGTCCTGGACGCCCTGGAGGCCAAGTTCCCCAAGGCAGCAGCCCACCTGGACGCCGCCCAGCACGACCTGCTGGCCTTCACCGCCTTCCCGCGGGAGATCTGGCGGCAGATCTGGTCGAACAACCCACAGGAACGGTTGAACAAGGAGATCCTCCCCCACGGCTGCGCCGCGGGAGGTGCCCCCAGCCGCACCGACGTGGTCGGCGTCTTCCCCGACCGCACCGCCGTCATCCGGCTCGTCGGCGCGGTCCTGGCCGAGCAGAACGACGAGTGGACCGAGGCCCGCCGCTACATGGGCCGCGAACTCCTCGCCAAGGCCCGCCTCCACCCGATCGAGTCAGAACCCGACGACACCACCCTGCCCACCGAACTCACCGCATAGCCTCAACACGAGATCACCGAGTGACCGTCGATACACCACTCCAGCGGACGTGACCTCGACCGGCGGGCAGGGCGCCTGACGAGGTGCTCTTGATCCTCGGACGGTGGGGGCGGGGGCCGGATCGTCCGCGCCGTGCGGGGTGAGCCGGCCACCACCCTCACCGCTCAGGGGGTGAGCACGAGGCGGATCGGGTCTCCGATCTTCTTCTCCAGCCGGGCGACGGCGTCCGCGGCTTCGGCCAGGGGAACGTGGGCGCTGACGGAGGGGCCGAGGTCGATCCGTCCGGCGGCGGCCAGTCCGACGAGCTGTTCCACGTGCTCCGGCTCGGAGCCGTAGTGTCCGCGGATCTGCCGGGCGTTGAAGCAGAAGTCGATGCTGTCGGCGACGGTGACCGGCTCCGGGGTGAGGCCGGCGAGTACCAGGACGCCGTTCGGGCCGAGCACTGTGGTGGCCTGGGCGCGGGCCGCTCCGACGCCGGCGAAGTCGAAGGCGACGTCGATGCCGCGACCTGCCGTGGCCTCGCGCACCGCCTCGGCGAAGTCTCCGGCCATGGGATCGAGCGCGTGATCGGCTCCGAAGAGGAGGGCGCGCTCACGGGCGGAGGGCAGCGGGTCGACGGCGATGACGGGGGCGGCGCCGACCAGGCGGGCGAGCCGGATGCCGTGGGCGCCGAGGCCCCCGGCTCCCCAGATACCGACGGCCTGCGCGGGGCGGACCGCGCCGGTGTCCACGATCGCGGCGTACGGGGTGGAGACGGCGTCTGGGATGATCGCGGCCTGGTCGAACGGCAGGTGGTCCGGGATGGGGAGCAGGGTGTCCTCTCGGGCGAGGGCGTACTGCGCCCAACCCCCGTCGTAGTCCACTCCTCGGGTCAGGGGCCGGCGGCAGAGCATGTGGCGCAGGCAGTCGGCGCAGTCGCCGCACGCCTGTCCGGCCTGGAGCACGACCCGCCGGCCGGGGGTCCAGTCGCCCTTCACGTCGGGGCCGACGGTGTGGACGACGCCGGCCACCTCGTGGCCGGGGGTGATGGCGCCGGAGTCCTTGACGGCGTCGACGGGGTAGAAGGGGCTCAGGCTGCCGTCGATCAGATGGATGTCGGACAGGCAGACGCCGGCCGCCCGCACCTCGACGAGGACCTCGCCCGGGCCGGGAACCGGGATCGGAACCTCTTCGACGGCGAAGGTGAGGGTGTCCAGGCGCAGCCGTCCGGCCAGCATGGTGTTCATGCGGAAACCTCGATGTGCTCGGTGAGAAGCGCGCACGCAGCTCATGCGCTCGACATGGTCGAGTGACCATATCGCTCAACCGTGTCTAGTGACGAGGTCGCCTGTCAAGCCGCTTCCGCTGGACGTTCGGGGAAGGTGTCGAGTTCCTCCGCATGACTGTGTCGATCAATACAGTCGCTCGACATGTTCACCCGACAAAGTCGCATGTAAGTTGGTGGGTGACTGCTGGAATGCAACGAAAGGCACGCTCATGACTCAGGTGTCCGTAGGTGCGGCGCGGGCGATCCCCGAGCGCCCCCCGCTGCCCCTCGTAGGCCACGCGTTCAACGTTCCGGCGGGCGCGGACTTCCTGGCCTACCTGCTGAAGGAGTTCAGGGAATTCGGGCCCGTGTACCGGCTGCGGCTCTTCGGGAGGGAGACCGTCATGGTCGGCGGTCTGGACCTCGTGACCGAACTGTCGGACGAGACCCGCTTCCGCAAGCACGTCCATGCCGACCTGGTCGAGGTCCGGGCACTGGCCGGGGACGGTCTGTTCACCGCCTACAACCACGAACCGAACTGGCGCAAGGCCCACGACATCCTGATGCCCGCGTTCTCCCTCGGCGCGATGCGCAGCTACCACGACCCCATGCTCAAGGTCGCCCGCTCGCTGATCGACAAGTGGGACCGGCTGGCCGACGTGCAGTCGGTGGACGTGCCCGACGAGATGACCCGGCTGACCTTCGACACGATCGGCCTGTGCGGCTTCGGCTACGACTTCCAGTCCTTCCGCCGCGACGACCTGCACCCCTTCGTCGAGGCGATGGCCCGGGCCCTCGTCTTCGCCCAGGAGAAGGGCGAGTCGATCCCGGGCTCCGAGCTGTTCAAGAGGAAGAAGGTCGAGCAGTTCCGCGCGGACATCGACCTGATGACGGACCTCGTCGACGACGTGATCAGGGAGCGCCGCGCCTCCGGCGACACCAGCACGGACGACCTGATGGGGCTGATGCTGAACACGAAGGACCCCGTCACGGGCGAGCCCCTGGACGACGTCAACATACGGCACCAGGTGATCACGTTTCTGATCGCCGGCCACGAGACCACCAGCGGCGCGCTCTCCTTCGCCCTGTACTACCTGACCAAGCATCCGGAGGTGCTCGCACGGGCCCAGGCCGAGGCGGACTCTCTGTGGGGTGACACCGAATCCCCGGACCCCCAGTACGGTGACATCGGCAAGCTCACCTACATCCGCCAGGTGCTCAACGAGAGCCTGCGGCTGTGGCCGACGGCGCCCGCGTACGCCGTCGAGCCGATCGAGGACACTGTCATCGGCGGCAAGTACCCCGTACGCAAGGGGGAGTCGCTGATGGTGATCACTTCGGCTCTTCACCGCGACGCCGCCTGGGGGGAGAACGTCGAGCTGTTCGATCCCGAGCGCTTCACTCCCGAGCGGGAGGCGGCCCGCTCGGTCCATGCCTTCAAGCCGTTCGGCAACGGCGAACGGGCCTGCATCGGCCGCCAGTTCGCGCTGCACGAGGCCACCCTGCTGCTCGGCCTGCTGGTGCACCGCTACCGCCTGATCGACCACACCGACTACCAGCTGAAGATCAAGTCGACGCTGACCATCAAGCCCGACGGGTTCAGCCTGCGGCTCGCCCGCCGCACCAGCGACGAACGGCGCCTGCCCGCCGCGACGGCGGCGGGCCCGGCCGCGGGCCGGACCGCGGCCGTGACGCGCCGGGCGAGCGGCACCGCGCTGACCCTGCTGCACGGCTCCAACCTCGGCACCTGCGCCGGCATCGCCCGCGACCTCGGCGCGGACGGCGAGGAGCACGGCTTCACCCCGTCCGTCGCCTCCCTCGACGCGTACACGGAGAGGCTGGCCGGGAACGAGGGCCCCGTCGTCATCGTCGCCGCTTCCTACAACGGCCGCCCCACCGACGACGCCGCCGAGTTCGTCGCCTCGCTGGAGAACCTCGCCCCCGGCTCGCTCACCGGGCTGAGGTACGCCGTCCTCGGTGTCGGCGACCGCAACTGGGCGGCCACCTACCAGCGGATCCCCACCCTGATCGACGAGCGCCTGGCCGCCGCCGGTGCCGTCCCCCTGCTGGAGCGCGGCAGCGCCGACGCCTCCGGTGACTTCGGCGGAGCGGTCGACCAGTGGACGGAGGACCTGTGGAAGGCACTCCTGGAGGAGTACGGCGAGGCGGTCGCCGGTGAAGCGGCCGGCCCCGCACCCGAGGGGGAAGCGGAAGGGGAAGGGCTGTACGAGCTGGAGGACACCTCGGAGTCGGTCCTCGGCGGTCTCGCCGAGCGCCACGGTGTCCAGCCGATGGAGGTCCTCGAAGCGTACGAACTCGTCGACACCGACCACGAACTGGGCCGCTCCAAGCGGTTCCTGCGGCTCCGGCTGCCCGAAGGCGTCACCTACCGCACCGCCGACCACCTGGCCGTCCTGCCCAGCAATCCCGAGGCTCTCGTCCAGCGCGTCGCCGACCGCTTCGGCCTCGACCTGGACCGCACCGTCCGGCTGCGCGCCCGCCGCCGGAGCCGGGGCGCCCTGCCCGTCGACCGGCCGCTGACCCTGCGCCGCCTGCTCACCGACTTCGTCGAGCTCCAGGACGCGGCCACCCAGGAGCAGGTCGCCGTGCTCGCCGAGCACACCTCCTGCCCGCCCGAGAAGCAGCCGCTCACCGCCTTCGCCACCGCCGATCCCGAGACCTTCAGGGAGCAGGTGACCGTCGTTGGGCTCAGCGTCCTGGACCTCCTGGAGCGCTACCGCGCGTGCGAGCTGCCCTTCGAGCGCTTCCTGGAGCTGCTGCCGGTCCTGCGTCCCCGGCACTACTCCATCTCGTCGTCCGCTGCGGCCCAGCCCGGCGAGGTCGACCTGATGGTGTCGCTGCTCGCCGCGCCCCACAGGTCGGGGGAGGGCACTTTCCGGGGCATCGCCTCGCACTTCCTGCAGACCGTGAACGCGGGTGACGTGATCCAGGCCCGGGTCCTGCCGTGCAGCGAGTCCTTCCGCCTCCCCGAGGACACCTCCGTGCCGGTGATCCTGGTCAGCGCGGGCACCGGCCTCGCGCCCTTCCGTGGCGCGGTCCTCGATCGCCACCACACCGGTTCGACCGGCACCCTGCTCTGCTACTTCGGCTGCGACCACCCCGACGTGGACTTCCTGCACCGGGAGGAGTTCGCGGCGGCGGAGGCGGCCGGCGCCGTCAGCATGCGCCCCACGTTCATGCATGCGCCCGAGAACGGCGCCCGCTTCGTCCAGGAGCGCATCGCCCGCGAGAGCGAGGAGGTGTGGGCGGTCCTGGAGGCCGGTGGGCGCGTCTACATCTGTGGCGACGGCCGTCGCATGGCGCCCGCCGTACGGGAAGCGTTCATGGCGATCTACCGCGAGCGGACCGGTGCGAGTGATGAGCGGGCCGTGGCATGGCTCGCCGCGCTCGTCGGGACCGGACGCTACGTCGAGGATGTCTGGGCCGGCTGATTCTCGCGAGCAGGCGACATGCTCGTGGGCGCACCCGGAAAGGTGCGCCCACGAGCGTTTTCGCATCGTGTCAGGCCATCGATACGTCCGGGAGGCCGAGGTCCCCCCTGGCCAGGGCCACGGTCGCGGCCACGAGCGCCCTGAGGCCCGTCCGCTCGGTGGCCTCGTCCGGCAGGCACAGGAGGACCTGCATGGTGAGTCCGTCGAAGCCGGAGAGGAAGAACCGTGCCACCGTCTCCGGGGACTCGGCCAGTTCCTGCCCCGTCCTCTCCGCCGTCTCCGTGATCACCTGCGAGGTCACCTCTACGACCCGCCGGTAGTGGCTCTGCCGGGCCTCGTTGAGACCGGGCACGCGCAGGGCGAACATGGTCAGCTCGCTGAGCAGCTGATGGTGTGACGACGGCTCGCGCACGGTGCCCCACAGGGCGCCCGCCAGGGCGCTGAAGGTCTCTTCGAAGCCCGCTTCCTCCGGCGCCGCCCGCTGCACCTGCGCGACCAACTCGTCGGTGATCTGGTCCATGACCGCGCGGTACAGGTCCTCCTTCGTCCCGAAGGTGTAGTGGACGGTGGCCTGTGCGACACCCAGTTCCGCGGCGATGGCGCGGGTGCTCCCCGCGGCGACGCCCTCCCGGGTCATGAGGTCGATGGCCGCCTTGATCAGCTGGGGGCGGCGCTCAGCGGCGGAAACATGAGCCATGCGTCCACTATATCGACTTAGTCGATCGATCAAGTCGGCACGTACCGGGCGTTATGCTCCTTCGATGGCCGTCGCGCTGTCCGTGGGGAGGACCTGCTCGGCCCAGATGACCTTTCCCTCGCGACCGTGTCGCGTGCCCCAGCGTTCGGTGCACTGGGCCACGAGGAGCAGGCCGCGGCCGCCTTCGTCGAAGGTCCGGGCGCGGCGCAGATGCGGGGCGGTGCTGCTGGCGTCGGAGACCTCGCAGGTGAGCGGTCGACTGAAGGATCAGTCGTAGCTGGATGGGGCTCTTGCCGTAGCGGATCACGTTCGTCACCAGTTCGCTGACGACCAGCTCCGTGGTGAAGGAAAGATCTTCCAGCTCCCAGGACGCCAGGACGTCGGAGGCGAAGCGGCGGGCCCCGGACACGGCTGCCGGATCGGACGGGAGGTCCATCGTGGCGACGTGGTCCGGGTCGAGGGTGTGGGTCCGGGCGACGAGCAGGCGACGTCATCGGCGGGGCGGCCGGGCAGCAGTGCGGCCAGCAGCCAGTCGCAGATCTCCTCCAGCGAGTCCGGCGCCGAGGTGAGGACATCGTGCAGCGCGGCGAGTCCGAGGTCCATGTCACGCGTGCGGCCGGCGATCAGCCCATCGGTGTGCAGGACCAGCAGGCTGTTCTCCGGCAGCTCGAACTCGGTCGTCTCGAAAGGGAGCCCGCCCAGGCCGAGGGGCGGTCCGATCGGTACCTCCGGCAACCCGACCACCCTGGAGGTCCCGTGGCCTCGCCGACCGTCGAGGGGGTCGCCACGGTCGGTGGGACATGGCCGGCACTGGCGAGGGAGCACCGGCGGGAGACGGGGTCGTAGATCGCGTACAGGCAGGTGGCGCTGGTCTCGCCCTCGGCCGGCGACTCCTCGCGCTGCATGCGGATGACCACGTCGTCCAGATGGGTGAGGAGTTCATCGGGCATGAGGTCGATGTCGGCGAAGGCGCGGACGGCTGTACGGAGCCGGCCCATGGTGGCGGCGGCGCGCAGGCCGTGACCGACCACGTCGCCGACGACCAGCGCGACGCGGCCCCCGGACAAGGGGATGACGTCGTACCAGTCACCGCCCACGTCGGCGCGGGACCCGGCGGGCAGGTAACGCGAAGCCGTTTCGACGGCCGGCTCTTTCACCGTGTGCCGCGGCAGCAGGGTCCGCTGGAGGGTGAGCGCGGTGGAACGCTCATGGGTGTATCGGCGGGCGTTGTCGATGGACACCGCCGCCCTGGAGACGATCTCCTGCGCCAGCAGGAGATCGCCGTCGTCGAAAGGGACCGAGGTGCGATGGCGTACGAACTGCACCAGGCCAAGGGTGTCCCCGCGGGCGTGCAAGGGCACAGGAGAACGGAGTGGAGGCCGAGGTCGCGCAGTACTCGGCCGTGGGACTCCGACGGCGCCACCCACGCGGGCATCTCGATCCCCGTGATGTGGTGCAGGACGGATCGTCCGGTGGTCAGCGCGCGAACCGGTTCCGAGTCGTCGGGGTAGGCGTGGGCCTCACCGACGCGGAGCAGGCACTCCGGGCAGCCGTCGAGGACGGAGCGCTGGGCGACTCGGCGCTGCGTCAGAGCCTCCGGTGAGCCCGTGCCCGTTTCGTCGAGGGCGGAGTCGAAGAGGTCGACGGTGACGAGGCCGGCGAAGTCCTCGGTGCAGACCTCCGTCAGCTCCTCCGCGGTGCGGGTGACGTCGAGCGTGGTCCCGATCCGCTTGCTCGCCCTGTCGGTGAGGGCGAGCCGACGCTGCAGCAGTTGGTCGCGTTCTTCCTGGTAGGCGGCGACGACGTCTTCCGAGGAACGGTCCACGTAGTCGAAACCGATCGCGACCAGCCTCATCGCGGCCAGGTGGATCATGTGCCCCCGCCGGGCGTAGAGGCGACCTATGTCCAAGGCGGCCGGAGGAGCCTCCGGCGCGCTCGCACCGGGGTGGGCCTCCAGGAGGTCCAGAGGGGCGGTGACGTGCTGGGCGGTCTCCTCCAGGGGCAGGGCCGCGATCTCCGCGTCCTCCCACAGCTCGGGGAGTTCGCCGTTCAGGCGCTGGAGCAGCAGGCCGGCCAGCTTCTTCACCTCTGGCCTCAGGTGGCGTGCCAGCTCACCAAGGAACGCATCGACGTCGGTTCCCACAGTGGGAATGTACGGGAAAGCCATGACGTGTGCTCCTCGGGCAGCTGCGGCAGCTTCTGATCGACCCGGCTCTCAGAGACCGAGGCAGTCGCCCAGGTCGGCGTAGTCGACCTGCCACAGGCCGGGAGAGCCCGTGGGGTACTGGGAGTGGAAGCCGAGCATGCGCTGGACACGCGGCGAGAGCGTCTTGGCGAGCTCCCTGTCGACGAGCTCGTCGGGGGCCACGCAGTTGAGTGCGGCGGAACCGATCGGCGAGTAGCCGGCCTCCTGGAGGATCGGCGACCAGTGCTCGATGGGCAGGCCCTGCCCGCCGTACTCCTTCGGCACGAGCGGAGCGAAGACGCCTGCATCCTTAGCCGCGGCCTGCAGCCGGTCGCGAGTGGCCGGGTCGAGACGTCCGCTCGGTACGGGCTCCTCGTCGACGACGACCTCGCGGATGAACCGGCGCGTGCGCTCACGCAGCTCCGCGATCTCCGGCGGAAGGTGAGGGTAAGTCATTGCTGTCCTTCGTGAGGTGGGCGAGGTTGTTACGCGGTGCCGCCGGCGACCGTGAGGCCGCCGTCGACGGTGAGCACGCGGCCGGTGACCCAGGAGGATTCCTCCGAGGCCAGGAACGCCACGGCGGAGGCGATGTCGGACTCGGATAAAAGGTCTGGCCGCGGCCCGGAGATCCGTGTCAACGCCGTGGTGAAGACGCGGTTCGCCGAGGCCCTGTACGAGGGCAGGGAAGCCGAGGTGGCCGACGGCTACCCCCTGCGACGTCTGGGCGTGCCGCTCTCGTCCGTCAAGGTGGAGGACAATCCGACCCATGTGGCGGCGGCGCTCCTGGTGCTGGACATCGCGCCCGACATCGTGACGAGCACTCCGAGCTGAGCTCACACCATGCGACCGTGGCCGGGCTTCTGACCCGGGGAAGAGACCGGAAGCGCACGGGGGAGGGGAACAGGACCGCGTCCGCGCCCGGACGGCGCCTCAGGTCCCGTCGTCGCATGTGACGACCACATCGGGAGGGGTGCGAGGGCGACGGCTGCTTCGTGGGACTCGGCGGGGTCCTGTCGTTGCGGGCGCCGTGCCGTCACGGATCAGGCGCCACCCGAACCGGCCTTCAGGAGTCCCCGCCGCCTGCGACCACGGAGCGTCCGTCGCGCCAGCGTCTTGCTGCCGTTGAACATGTCGTTGAACCGGTCCAGCCCCCAGACGGCTCGGAGGACGAACGGCTGCATCAGCAGCGACATCGACGGCGGGTACTTCGAGGCGTCCGACCAGATCCCGGCGAGGTCCTCCGACATCTCACCGTCGACGATGTAGTCGGCGAGTTGATGGGCCACGTACGGCACCTGGCAGAGGCCGTGGCCGTTGCAGGCCATCGAGTAGAAGACGTTGTCGCCCACCTGACCGGCGATCGACAGCCAGTCCGGGCTGATGCCGATCCAACCGCCCCAGGCGCGCTCGATGGCCACGTCGGACAGGGACGGGAAGCGGTTGGCCAGGTCCTTCCCCATGTCCTGCACGACACGGGGGTCCGGCACCCGGTCCGGGAGCGGGTAGGTCTGGCCTCGCTGCGGCTGGCGGACCCCGCAGACGATGGTGTTGCGCTCGGTGAGCCGGTAGTGGGTCATCAACTGGTGCTGGGTGATGATGCCGGACCGACTGGTCCAGTCCAGCTCGGCGAGCCGCTCCGGCGCGATGGGTTCCGACTCGATCTCGATGACGTACAGCGGCGTCGCGAGGTTCTTGGGCGTGATGTCCCACTCGCCGCCGTAGACGCTGGTGGCGAGCACCACCTTGTTGGCCCGCACGGTGCCGTGCGGTGTCGTGAGCTCGACGGTGCCGCCTGTCCGCCGGACATCGCTCACCCGTGTCTGCTCGAAGACCTTGGCCGAGGAGGCGAGCAGCGCGCGACGCACACCGCGAGCGAGCTTGCCCGGGTTCAGCATCCCGCCGATGGACTCCCGCATACCGCCCACGAAGCCGACGGGCAGGCCGAGTTCCTCTCGGCTGCCCACAGTCCCGTTCCCACCGAAGGCGCGCAGGATCGCGGCCTGAGTGCGCACCCTGAGCATCATGACGGGGGAGACCGCACCCCACACCAGGCCGTTCGCCACGTAGTCGCAGTCGATGTCGTGCGTCTTCATGAGGCCTTCCACGTAGCGGCCCGCGTGCTCCGCCAGTTTGGTCATGATCGGCATCTTCTTCGGGGACTGGAGGCTGAGCATCCGCAGGTCGCCCCCCGGCGCCCCGGCGATCTGACCGCCGTTGCGCGAGGCTGAGCCGTAGCCGCAGAACTCGGCCTCCAGCAGGACCACGTCCTGGTCGCGCTCCGCGAGGCGCAACGCAGCCGCCATGCCACCCATGCCGCCGCCGATGACGGCGATGTCACAGGTGAGGTCGCCGTCCAGTGCGGGCCGCACGTCGTCCGGCCGGTCGATCCAGCCGGTGAAGTTGGTGTATTTCGTACCGTCGGTCCTCATACTGTCCTGATCTCCTTTCGAGGGGGTTTCTGTCCTGCCTCATGCTTCGCCTCGAGGCGTGCTCGGCAGCACACCCCACGTCCTCGTTCCGGTTCCCGTTTCCGTTCAGCGGATCAACCGGGACAGGCGTCCCCTCGGCCGGACGTGTGAAGAGGGCGAGCAGAGGATTCCGTCTTCTGTGTCTCCCTCTCCGCCCTGAGAGGTCGTGGCCCCGACCTCGTACGGCCGGACCGAGGCCGCTGGGACGACACGTCCACGACACCGTGCTCAGTGCGACTGGACTTTGCCTGTGGCGGTTACCTCGTACCTCACTGTCGCCAGCCACGGCCGCGATGAGAAGGACACCCGGCACCTGCTTTCCCGGCGGACAGTGCACGGTGCACACGCCGGTGGCAGGCGGCCGGGTCCGGAGGAAAGGCCGCCGCAGGCAGGGCCGCTATCCTTGTGGGCCGTCGCCCCCGGTCGTCTCAGCCTCGTGGCACTGCCCGGATGCCCTCCCACGCGTGGGTGGGCAGGCTGTACGGACTGGCCGGGGCCTGGATCGTGGTCGGGCGGGCAGGGAGAGGAAGCCATGGGCGGGACGCGTGGGACGGGCTCCGACGGTGGCGGGGCCGCGCGGCTGTGCGCGCGTCTGGCCGTGCTCGCGGCGATCGGATCGCTGGTCGTGCTCGTCCTGGCCGTCGGGGAAGCCGGTCTGGTGGTGCTTGCGGCCGGGTTCCTGGGGGTTGCCGTCTGTGCCGTGGGCCTGTGGTGGTTCGTCGCGCACCGTGGAGTCGTGCGACTGGCCGGCGCGCTCCTGGCCGCCGGGGCGCCCGCAGCTGTCCTGGTGCTCTTCGCGTACGACGGACTGTGGCTGACCGCGCTGGTCCTGATCCTGTGCTGGGCCGTGACGCTGGCGTGCGCGCGGGCGGCGTTGCGGAGGTCGAGCCCGGAGCGTGCGATGCCGGCGGTGCCCGCGGTACGGCCCCGGCGGCCTGTTCTGATCATGAACCCGAAGTCGGGCGGAGGCAAGGTCGGTCGCTTCGGCCTGGTCGAGCGCGCCCGGGAACTGGGCGCGCAGGTGATCCTGCTCGACCCGTCGGCCCCGGCCGACGTGGCGGCACTCGCCCGGCAGGCCGTGGCCGACGGCGCGGACCTGCTGGGCGTCGCGGGCGGCGACGGCACCCAGGCTCTGGCCGCCGGGGTCGCCGCCGAGCACGGTCTGCCCTTCCTCGTGGTCTGCGCGGGCACCCGCAACCACTTCGCCATGGACCTCGGGCTCGACCGAGCCGACCCCTCACGCTGTCTCGACGCGCTGACCGACGGCGAGGAGCTGCGGATCGACCTCGGGGACGTGTCCGGCCGCCCCTTCGTCAACACCGTGTCCTTCGGGGTCTACGCCGACGTCGTACAGCGGCCCGAATACCGGGACGACAAGACGGGCACCGCGTTCGACGCCATGCCGGACCTGCTGCTCGGAGACGGCGTGCGACGGCTCGCCGCGCGCATCGACGGCACGCCGCTCTCGTCGCAGCAGGCCCTGCTCGTCAGCAACAACCCGTACACCTCACCCGACGGACTCAGCGGCGCCGGTCGCCGGCCCCGGCTCGACGAGAACCGGCTGGGAGTGCTCGGGATCCGCGTGGAGGACGCGGCGGAGGCCGCCGGCCTCGCCGTCCGGGGCTCGCAGTCACCCGCCCTCACCGTGCTGAGCGCCACGCGGGTCGAGGTGACCGCCGCCGACGCCGAAGAGATCCCCGTCGCGGTGGACGGGGAGGCACTGCGCATGCCCACCCCGGTGATCTGCACCCTGCGGCCGGGCGCGCTGCGCGTCCTCGTGCCGCGTGACCGCCCGGGGGTGGCGGACATCCCGCCGCCCGTCACCTGGCAGCGCGTCATGGAGCTGGCGTTCGGCCGCACGGAACGGGCCGCGCCGCAGTGAGCCGGGCAACTGCCCCGCGATGTCAGGACAGGTGGCGCTCGGGACGCCGGCCGGCGGCGAGCGCGGTCATCGCCGTGGGCACCACCACACTCCTTTTCTGACGCGACGACGGTCACGGACGTGTGCGTCCTCGCGATGCTCGCGTACCCGTTTCCCGAGCGCGTGCCCCTGCGTCGGACGTGATCACCGCCGGGGGCTCTGACCGCGCACTTTCGCCCCAACCGGTGGCAGGAGGGCCGTGATAGCGTTCAAGTAGTACAGATGACTGAGTCAATTCCGGGAGGGCTGGATGGCGTACGTGTCAGCTGATACGCGGCGGGAACAGCTGATCGAGGCGGCTGTACGCGTGATCGCTCGCGAGGGCGCCGACAGGGCCACCACCCGGAAGATCGCCGAAGAGGCGAAGGCGCCCCTCGCCTCCCTCCACTACTGTTTCCAGAACAAGGAAAACCTCCTGCTCGCCGTCTTCACCCAGCTCTCCGGAGAGATGCCCATCGAGGCCGATCCGCCCGAGGACGAGGACGCGAGCCTGGGGCGGATCATGGAGCGGCGCATGACGTCGGCCATGCAGTGGACCGTGGAGAACCCCCTCCGCGCGCGGGCCATGATCGAGGTCACCCTGTGGGCCGAGCGCTACGACCCCGAGCTTTCCGTCAGCTTCTACGAGGGCTTCTTCAAGTCGTCCGAGTCCGACCTGCGCAGGGCCGACACCTCACTCCCGGACGACGAGCTGCACTCCGTGATGAGGGTCGGGATGGCCGTCGTCGACGGCCTCTCGCTGCAGATGCTCACGAACGGGGACAAGGAACGCGCGCTGCGGGACACGGCGACCGCCTGCGCGATGCTCAAGGCCTTCCTGGACGAAAGCGAGCGCAACACCGTCTGACGGCGCGGCGTTTCCGGACACGGGAGCGGCCGCGGAAACAGCACCGTCAAGAGCGCGACCGCCGGGCGATCGCCGCCCTAGTCCAGCGGTACGAAGGAGAGCTGGCCGTCGGCGTACTGCCGGCGGAGGACCTTCTTGTCGATCTTCCCCACGCTGGTCCTGGGGATCTCCGCGACGACGGCCCAGCGTTCCGGGAGCTGCCACTTGGCCCAGTTCCCGGCCAGATGTTCTCTCAGGGCCGCGACATCGGCCGACTCGCCCGGTCTCCACACGACGGCGGCACAGGGGCGTTCGTCCCAGCGCTCGTCGGGGACGCCGAACACGGCCGCCTCGGCGACGGAGGGGTGCGCCATGATGTCGTTCTCCATGTCGATGGAGGAGATCCATTCGCCGCCGGACTTGATCACGTCCTTCGCGCGGTCGACGAGGGTGAGGAACCCGTCGGGGCTGATCCGGCCGACGTCACCGGTGCGCAGCCATCCGTCGTCGAACGCTCCGGCTTCGACCGGTTCATCGCTCGGGCTGTAGTAGGACCCCGTGATCCAGGGGCCCCTCACCTCCAGCTCTCCGAGCGACTCGCCGTCGTGGGGCACGGGAGCGCCGTCGTCGCCCTTGAGGCGGAACTCCACCAGCGGCGCGAACCTGCCCTGGCTCATCCTGTAGCGCCACAGGTCTTCCCCCGTCGCGTCGGCGGGCGGGTGGGCGACCGTGCCCACGGACGACGTCTCGGTCATCCCCCAGGCGTGGACGACCTTGACCCGGTGCTCCTCCTCGAAGGTCTTCATCAGCGTGGGCGGCATGGCCGAGCCGCCCACGAAGACCTCGCGAAGGTGGGTGATGTCCTGCGGGTGGGCGGCGAGCCGGGCGGCGAGCCCCGTCCAGATGGCCGGCACGGCGGCGGCGTGGGTCGGCCGCTCCGCCTTCATCATGGCGAGCAGCGGCTCGGGTTGCAGAAAGCGGTCGGGCATGAGGAGCGACGCCCCGGAGAGCATGGACGTGAACGGCAGACTCCACGCGTTGACATGGAACATCGGCACGATCGCCAGGCACCTGTCGCGTGTCGACAGCCCCATCGCGGCCGGAGTGGTCAGGTGCATCGCGTGCAGGAAGAGCGAACGGTGGGAGTACACAACGCCCTTGGGATCCCCGGTCGTGCCCGAGGTGTAGCACATCGCCGCGGCTGAGCGCTCGTCGAGCACCGGGAAGTCATACACGTCGGGCTGAGCCGCGAGGAGCGCCTCGTAGCCGTGCACCTCGACCCCGCGGGGCGCACGGAGGCCGGCCGCGTCACCGTTCACGACGATCACGTGGCGCACGGTGCGGAGCCGGGGAAGCAGGTCCTCGAAAGCGGACGTGAGCGACCCGTCCACGAACACCACACGGTCCTCGGCGTGGTTGGCGACGAACACGAGCTGTTCCGGGGAGAGACGGATGTTCAGGGCGTGAAGGACCGCACCCATGGCGGGGACCGTCGCGTAGGCCTCCATGTGCTCGGTGTTGTTCCACATGAACGTGGCCACCCGGTCGGCCCCGCCGACCCCGAGGCCGCGCAGAGCGTTCGCCAACCGCGCCGCGCGTGCGCCGAGTTCACCGAACGTACGGTGGCGCGCCGCCGAACCCGTCCAGGTCGTGACGGTCGCGTCGGCGTGCACGGAGGCCGCGTGGCGCAGCAGTTTGGCGAGTGACAGCGGCCCGTCCTGCATCGTGCTCAGCATTCCTTGCTCCTTGGCTGGGAGGTCACCGTGTCGGCGACGAGAGGTGCGCAGCAGCTGGACCTTCCCGGCCACGGAGGAAGAGGAGGAAGAGATCGACGCGGCTGGGGTTGACGCTGGCCCAAATGTGAGCGAATGATTTGGACAACAGATCCAGTCATGTGACTCTACTCAACTTTGCGAGGCCGTCGCAATGCCCTGTCGAAGGGCGGCCGGGGTGCCCGGCCATGTGCTGCGGAGCTGGCCCGACGTGCTGAAACGCATCGTGTGATCAAGGTTGGAAGTGACTTATGGACCGCACCATCGAGCACGTCGACGTAGTGATCGTCGGAGCCGGTCTCTCAGGTATCGCGGCGGCGGTCGAGCTGAAGGCGAAGCATCCCGGACGGTCATTCGTGATGCTTGAGGCGCGCGCCGACATCGGGGGCACGTGGGGCCTGTTCCGGTACCCCGGGATCCGGTCCGACAGCGACATGTTCACGTTGGGGTACGGCTTCAAGCCGTGGACCGCCGAGAAGTCGATCGCCTCCGGCGAGGCCATCCTCGACTACCTGAACGAGGCCGCCGACGAATACGGCCTGAGACGGCACATCCGCCTCGAACACCGGGTCATCGGCGCCGACTGGTCGCATGACGACCGCTCCTGGACCCTGGAGGTCGCGGGCCCCACCGGTCGTACGTCCGTTTCCTGCTCCTTCCTCTACATGGCCGCGGGCTACTACGACCACGACCGTGGCCATGTGCCGCAGTTCCCGGGTCAGGAGACGTTCCGCGGACTGATCGTCCATCCGCAGGAGTGGCCGGCCGAATTGGACTGCACCGGAAAGCGCGTCAGTGTCATCGGTTCCGGCGCCACCGCGATCACCCTCGTTCCGGCCCTCGCGCAGACCGCGTCGAAGGTCACGATGGTGCAGCGGTCGCCTTCCTACGTGGCCATCGACTCCGATGTCGACGAGCAGGCCAACCGGCTGCGCGCGGACGTGGGGAGCCAGGAGGCGTTCCAGCGGATCCGGCTGCGCAACCTCCAGGACCAGCAGGCGAGGTACCAGTTCGCCCGCATGGACCCCGAGGCCTTCAAGAAGCCCCTCTTCGACGACATCGAGCAGATCGTCGGCCGCGACTGCCGGGAGAAGCACTTCACCCCGGCCTATGAGCCCTGGGACCAGCGCCTGTGCCTGGTGCCCAACGGGGACCTCTTCCACGCCATCCGGGACGGCAGGGCCGAGGTGGTGACGGGGCACATCGAGACCTTCACCGAGGACGGCCTTCGCATGACCTCCGGCGAGGAGGTGCCGGCCGACGTGATCGTGACCGCGACCGGCCTGCAACTCGTCACCCTGGGGAAGATCCGGTTCAGCATCGACGGCGAGCCGGTCGACTTCTCGAAGACCTTCACCTACAAGGGGGTCGCGTTCAGCGGGGTCCCGAACCTCCTGATGGCCTTCGGCTACCTCAACTCCTCCTGGACGCTCCGCCTCGAGCTGGTCAATCGGTTCTGGAGCTCGTTGCTCAGCAGGATGGACGAGCTGGGGGCCACGGTCGTGACGCCCGTGCTGCGCGACGAGGACCGGGGCATGGAGAGAAGGCCCTGGCTCGAGGACGTCTCCTCGGGCTATCTCGTGCGCCACATGGACGAGATGCCGGCCCAGGGCGACCGGGAGCCGTGGGTCAATCCCCAGGTCCACGAGCGATTGAAGAATCTGCTGAGCGCCCCTTTCGAAGACGGTGTTCTGCGCTTCGCATAGCGCCGCTGAATGCGCCTTTTCCATGCGGCCATGTGGTTGACACCCACGCTTTACCAGCACTACCTTCAGCTCAGATGACTAAGTCATCTGAGCCAGTCATGTGGGCGTAATTTCGTGAACGTCGCCGGCCCCCGTGTCCAGCCGTGAATGATTGAGGTGAGTGCCCATGAGTGGCGCTGTGAGAATAGAGACCGAGGCGGATCCGACTCCGCTCGTCCTCTCGCTGGCGAGGGTCCTGCGCGAGAGTGCGGACATTCCCGAACTCCGTGATCTGCTTTCGGGCCTGACCGGCACCGTGGCCCTGCGATCGGGGCTCGACTCCCAGGCCGCGACCCTGGCCTTCGCGGACGGTGGCGTGCACGTGCGCCACGGCGTGGACGAGGGACTCGAAGCGATCCCCCTCGTGCCCTTCTCCGAGTACGCGCTCGCTGCCACCCCCGGCCCGCTCGCCTCGGCGGTCGAGCAGCTTCTGAACCCGCCGCTCCCCGCGTGGCGTGACGCCGCGTCGTCCTTCTGGGCGGCGAACCAGGGCTCGGAGGGGTTCCCCGAGGGGCTGCGGGTGGTCTGCCAGACAGAGGGGCAGGAGGTCCGCTTCGGCAAGGACTCGGGGGCGTACGAGGTGCACGGTCCAGCAGAGGCGCTGTCGACGGTGTTCAGCGGTCGCGGTGATTCCTTTGCGTTCGGCCTCGCGCTCGGCGTCACGGTCGTCGGCGGGGTGGGGCAACTGTCGGCGATGTGCGGCGCGCACTGGAAGGTGAGATTCGGTGGCTGAAACAACCAGGGACGAGCTCGACCGCTGGCTGAGTGAACACGGCATCACTTCGGTCGAGATCCAGGCGACCAACCTCGACGGCGTATTCGTCGGAAAGACCCTGTCGCGGGAGAAATTCCTGAACGGCGTCGAGCAGGGATTCGCCTTTGCGGACGTCGTGTTCGGCAACGATCTGGACAGTGTCCCGGCGGTCGGAATGGCCTTTCCTTCCTGGCGCGGCGAAATGGAGGATATCTTCCTTCGCCCCGATCTCGGCACGATCTGCGTGTGGAAGCCGGGCAAGGCGGCCGTCATCGGCGACTTCTGGACCCAGGACGGCACCCCGGTCTCCTGCTGTCCACGCAACCTGCTGCGCCGCGTCGCGGCCGACGCCCGGGAACTCGGTTTCACGGTCGACACCGCCGTCGAGATCGAGGCGACCGTCTTCGAGGAGCCGATACGCGAAGCCCGCGCCAAGGGCTACGAGAACCTCACCCCGCTCGGCGGCACCAGCGGCAGCGCCTATGTGCTCGCCAAGGACGCGGAATGGCGCGCGTACCTGGAGCGGGTGGAGGAGCGGCTGCGGGACATCGGCATCGGCTGGGAGGCCTGGAACGACGAGGCCGCCGCGGGCCAGGTCGAGGTCAACGTCGCGCTGGGCGACGTCGTCGCGGTCGCGGACCGGTGGGCCCGGTGCCGCCAGGTGATGCGCGAGGTGGCCCACGAGCTCGGGCGGACCGTGACGTTCATGGCCAAGTGGTCGGACGCCTGGGGCCAGGCGTCGCACCTGAACATCTCCCTGGGGACACAGGACGGCAACGCCTTCTACAGTCCCGACGGCGCCTCCGCGGTCATGCGCCGGTTCATCGGCGGCCTGATGCCGGCGATGGCGGGCACGACGTCGATCGCCCTTCCCTTCATCACCTCCTATCGCCGGCTCGTCCCCGCCGAGGGGCCGCCCACGACCGTCACGTGGGGAGTCGGCAACAAGACGACCGCGGTGCGCGCCGTCGTGGGCCACCCGAAGCAGTCCCGGGTCGAGTACCGCGTGCCCGGTTCGGACGCCAACATGTACCTGGTCAGCGCGGCCGTCCTCGGCGCCGGCCTCTTCGGGGTCCGCAACGAACTCGAACCGCCCGCCCCCTTCACCGGCATGGCCTGGTTCCTCCCCGACGGGGAGACGATTCCGGCGAGCATCAGCCAGGCCACCGCCGCACTGGAGGCCGACAAGATCCTCCCCGAGGCGCTCGGCCAGGAGTTCATCGACTACTGGCTCGGCACGCGCCGTTGGGAGTGGATGTCCTTCCACACCATGGGCGGGGGCGACCCGGACTGCGGGATCACGCCCTGGGAGCGCAACCGATACTTCGAGCTGGCATGAGCACCCGGATCGCAGCCGCCGTCCTGAACACGGCGCCGGGCTCCCTCGAGATCGAAGAGCTCGTGATCGACGATCCCGGACCGGACGAGGTCCTGGTGAAGGTGGCGTACGCCGGTCTGTGCCACTCGGACCTGCACGAGATCGACGGGACCTTCGAGTCGCAGCCGCCGATCGTCCTCGGCCACGAGGCGGTCGGCCGGGTCGTGGCCGTCGGACCGGGCGTCTCGGAGTTCGCTCCGGGGGACACGGTGGTGACGTGTCTGTCCGTGCACTGCGGCACCTGCGCGTACTGCGTGACCGGGCGACAGACCCTGTGCGTGAACCGCGCACGGCTCCAACAGGAGCGGCACCGGCCGCGGTTGACCAAGCCCGGCGGCCGGCCGGTGCGGCCGACCGCCGGCATCGGAGCCTTCGCGGAGATGGCCCTCGTCCACAAGAACGCCCTGGTCGCCGTCCCGGACGACATCCGCCCGGAGACGGCGAGCGTGCTCGGCTGCGCCGTCACCACGGGCATGGGCGCCGTCCTGCACAGCGCCTCGGTGCACACCGGGCAGACCGTCGCCGTGATCGGCCTCGGCGGGATCGGCTTCGCCGCCGTCCAAGCCGCGCGACTGGCCGGCGCGGCGCAGATCATCGGGATCGACGTCGTTCCCGGCAAGCTGGACCGGGCCGTCCGGTTCGGCGCGACCCACGTCGTCGACGCGAGGGAAGGCGACCCGGTCGCGGCGGTACGGGAGCTCACCGGCACCGGCGTGCACCACGCGTTCGAGGCGGTCGGCTCGGGCGCCACGGCCGGGCAGGCGTTCGCCATGCTCCGGCCGGGCGGCACCGCCACCGTGATGGGCATGATCCCCGACTCGCAGCCGGTACAGATCCGAGGGGCGGAGCTGTTCCTGGAGGAGAAGCGCATCCAGGGCTCGTTCATGGGCTCCAACCACTTCAAGGTCGACATCCCGCTGTACGCGCACTTCAACCGCGTGGGTCTGCTCCAGCTCGACGACCTCGTCACCGCCCGGTGCGACCTGGCCACCATCAACGACGGATTCAAGGCCTTGGCGTCCGGACAGGAGATTCGCGTCGTCGCCCGGGTCGGAGGGATGTGACCATGAAGCCGCTGATCGGAATAACGGGCCGCCGGCTGAGCCTGGGCATGGTGAAACGGACGTCCCGTCGCTTCCAGCACCAGTTCATCGACTCGCACTTCAGCGCGTTCGGCGACAACGTGGCCGCCGCGGGAGGGATCCCGGTCAACCTGCCCTTCCGGGCCGAGGCCGAAGCCGTCGTCGAACGCCTCGACGGACTCGTCGTCACCGGCGGGCAGGACGTCCACCCCTCCCGATGGGGAGGCAGCGCCCGGGTCGACCCCACGGCCGACCCGCGGTGGGACCACGATGTGCCGGACCTCGCACGAGACGAGTACGAGGCGGCCCTGATCACGGCCGCGCTCCGGGCGAACGTGCCGATCCTCGGCGTCTGCCGAGGCCACCAGCTGCTCAACGTCGTGCTCGGCGGCACCCTCGTCGAACACCTGGAAGAGGGCCGGATCGTCCACGCTTCCCAGAACCACGCACCGGACGACGGCGAGGCCGAGCACACCGTCAGCTTCACGCCGGGAACCCTCGCCCACACGCTCTACGGGCCCCAGCGCGTCGTCAACTCCTGGCACCACCAGGCCGTCGACCGCCTGGGCCGAGGACTCAGCGTCATGGGCACCACCGCGGACGGCGTCGTCGAGGCCATCAAGCTCGACGACAGCCCGGTGGTGGGGGTGCAGTGGCACCCCGAGTGGATGGCCTCGCCGGACCCCCTCTTCGACTGGCTCGTCGCCGTATCGGCGACGAGCGCCCCCAGCCCCGCACTGAAGGGAGGCGCGACGTGGTGAACACGGAACGGACGGGCACCGCGCGGTCGCTGGACGACTGGCTCGCGCTCAAGAGCCGGCTGAGCCTGCCCCGCGGCATGTGGGTCGACGGCGAATGGACCGCATCGCGGACGGGCCGGACGGCCGAGGTCATCAGTCCACGCGACGGACTGTCCTTCGCGGAGGTCCCCAGCGCGGACAGCGACGACGTGGACCGGGCCGTCCAAGGTGCCAAGGAGGCGTTCTCGTCCCGGGTCTGGGCGGGCCTCGAGCCGCGCGAACGCGGAGCCGTGCTGATCCGCTGGGCCGACCTGCTCGACCAGCACCGCGACGAACTGGCCCTGCTGGTCGCCCTGGAGATGGGCAAGCCGGTCACGGTGGCCTGGTCCGTCGAACTGCGCACCGCCATCAACACGGTCCGCTGGTACGGAGAACTCGCGGACAAGCTGATGGACGAGTCCCCGAGGGGCCGCAACAACTCCGTCGCCCTGGTGACACGGGAGCCGCTGGGAGTGGTCGGCGCGATCACGCCGTGGAACTTCCCGATGACGCTGTCGATGTTCAAGATCCCCGCCGCCCTGGTCTCGGGGAACAGCGTCGTCGTCAAGCCCGCCACACAGACGCCCCTCTCCCTCCTGCGCGCGGCGGAGCTCTCTGCCGAGGCGGGCCTGCCCGCCGGCGTGCTCCAGGTGCTCACCGGCAGCGGCGCGACGGTCGGCTCGGCGCTGGCACTGCACGACGACGTCGCCACGGTCACCTTCACCGGCTCCACCGAGGTCGGAAAGCAACTGCTGACCTACGCCGGGCAGTCCAACGCGAAACCGGTCTGGCTGGAACTGGGAGGCAAGTCCCCCAACCTCGTGTTCCCCGACGCACCGGACCTCGACGAGGCGGCGCGGATGGCCGCCTGGGCGGTCTCCTTCAACAGCGGGCAGATGTGCACGGCCGGTTCGCGGCTGCTCGTCCACGAGGACATCCACGACGACCTGGTCGCCAGGGTCGTGGACCATCTCGGCCGGCACAGGATCGGCGACCCGCTGGACCCGCAGACCACGATGGGGCCGCTGGCGTACGAGCGGCACCGTGACGACGTCCTGGACGAGGTGCGCAAGGGCATCGCCGAGGGGGCCCGGCCCGTCCTCGGGTCGGACCGGAAGAGGACCGACGGCCTGTACGTGGACCCGGTGGTCTTCGTGGACGTGGATCAGGACAGCCGCCTCGCCCAGCACGAGATCTTCGGCCCCGTCCTGGCGGTCACGACGTTCCGCGACGACGCGGAGGCCGTCGCGATCGCCAACAACTCCGACTTCGGGCTCGGATCCGCGATCTGGACCGGTGACCTCGCCCGGGCCCACCGGCTGTCACGGGAGATCCAGGCCGGCCTGGTCTGGGTCAACTGCTACGAGGAGGGCGACAGCTCGGTGCCGTTCGGCGGCCGGAAACTCTCCGGCCACGGGGCGGACCGGAGCCTCCACGGCCTGGAGAAGTTCACGACCTTGAAGACGACCTGGATCGAACTGGCCTGACCCGGCGCGCAGTCGGTGCGCGCCGATGTCCAGCCGGCGAGGAAAGCCGGAACGCCCGCGGTGGACCGAGTGGTCGGACAACCGGGGTTCGAGTTGAGGGAGAGGAATCACATGACAGCACAGAAGAAGGCCCAGGCCCTGACGTCGGTGGCGGCCGACACGTCGGCCGAGGAGATCCTGAAGATCGTGGCCCGCGACGGCGGCGTCATCATCAAGGGCCTCCTGACGCAGGAGCAGATCGTCCGCTTCAACGCCGAGATCAACCCGCCCATGCAGGCGCTCCGCCCGGGCTCGACCCACGAGAACGAGCTCGTGGCCGAGTTCCACGGCAGCAACACCAAGCGGCTCACGAACCTGGTCACGCACAGCCCCACGTTCCGCAACGAGATCGTCGACCACCCCCTGGTCCACGAGATCAGCGACCGGGTCTTCCTCGAGGAGTCGGGCACGTACTGGATGACCACCGCACAGGTCATCGAGATCGGCCCCGGCAACAAGGCGCAGATGCTCCACCGTGACCTGGAGAACTGGTTCCCGTTCATCGGCATGGGACCCAAGGGCCCGGAGGTCACCATCAACTTCCTGGTCGCCCTGACCGACTTCACCGAGGAGAACGGCGCCACCCGCGTCATCCTCGGAAGCAACCACTGGAGCGACTTCGAGGACCGGGGCACTCCGGAACAGACCATCCCCGCCGTCATGAACGCCGGAGACGCCCTGTTCATCAGCGGCAAGACCGCGCACGGCGGCGGGGCGAACCAGACCGACGACCAGTACCGGCGGGCTGTGGCCTTCACGTTCAACGCGGGCTATCTCACCGGCGAGGAGGCATACCCGTTCCTGGTCGACATGGAGATCGCCAGGCAGCTGTCGCCGCGCGTCCAGCGTGTGCTCGGCTTCCGTTCCCAGTACCCCACGGGCTCGCCCGGTCTGTGGCAGGTCGACTACGCCGACCTGGGCGACTACCTCAAGCTCTGAGAACCGGCCGGTCGCTCCCGCGGCCTGGCGTTCGGATCATGCCGACGTCGCGGGGCCCGGCCGCTGACGCCTGAGGTCGAGACGTCCCGCGGAATGCCTTGTACGGGCCTTCCGCGGGACGCCCACGAGGTCTGCCCCTTGTCCCTGCTCGTTGATCGACGAGGCACCGGAGACGGCGCCCGTTGTCCCCTGTGTGCCGAAGGAGGCACTCGAACATGACCGAGGCAACCAGTGTGGTCGTCGTCGGACTCGGCGCCACAGGCATCGCCATCGCCGAGTCCCTGGTGAGCCGACGCGACTGCGAACTGCTGGGCGCACTGGACATCGGGGTGGACAAGGCCGGGGTGCCCCTCGCCGACCTCGTCGCCGGCGCGCCGCGCGTCCCCGTGGTCTCCTCCGTCGCGCAGCTGCCGCCCGCGGACGTGGCTGTCGTGGCCACATCGTCCTGGATCGACGCGATCGAACCGACCCTCGCCGCCCTGATCACGCGTGGGACGAACGTCGTGTCGATCTGCGAGGAGTTACGCGATCCGACCCGGAGCCACGCTCAGACGGTGGCCCGCCTGGACCGGCTGGCGCGCGAACACGGTGTCTCCGTGCTCGGCACCGGCTGCAACCCGGGGATGTTGATGGACACACTGCCGCTGGTCCTCAGCGGCCTCACCCTCGGCGTGGAACGGGTGTCCGTGCGGCGCACGGCGGACATGAGCCGATACGGCGCAATCCTGAAGAACTTCGGTCTCGGCCTCACCCCGGCCGAGTTCGACACCGAGCGCGCAGCGGACCGTGTCATGGGGCACGTCGGCTTCGCGCAGAGCATCGGCGCCCTGGCCCGAGGACTGGAGTGGGAGCTCGACGCGATCGAGGTGGACTCCGTCGAGCGAGACCTGATCGCGAAGACGGAACGCAAGGGGCGGCACACCGTCATCGCCGCGGGAACCGTGGCGAGCGTCCTGCACCGGGCACGAGGACTGGTGCGGGGCGAGCCCGTCATCGAACTGGCCACCCGCTTCGGCATCTTCGCCCCGGACGACCCCGTCGAACGCGGCGACGGACTCCTCGTCGTCGGCCGTGAGCAGACGATCGAAGTCGCAGTGCCCGGCGGGTTCGAGAGCTTCCTGTCCACCGTTGCCATGGCTTCGAACGCCGTGACCGCGGTCGTCGATGCGATGCCCGGTTTCCGCACCGTCGAGGACCTGCCGGTGGGCGCCCTGGCCAGCAAAGGCGCGCGCGCCGCGGCCTGAGACCCGTCATGCGGCGCCCGGTGGCACTGGGCGCCGAATCACCACCGGAACAGCGGTGCCCTTCCTGGGCGGCCGGTTCCGGTGACCGAGAAGGGAGGAACGTCGGATGGGCCTGGAGTCATCGCGTATCGCTTTCGAGCGAGCCCGGCGCAGTGTAGGGGGAGGGGTGGGCTCCGGCCTGCGCGCGGCGATGCGACCACATCCTCTCTTCGTGAGCAAATCGCTGGGAGCCCATGTCTGGGACCTGGACGGCGATCGCTACATCGACTACGTCATGGCGTGGGGCCCCCTCGTCCTGGGACACGGTGATCCCCGCGTGGTGGACGCCGTACGCGACGTGGCCACGCGCATGCAGGTCGTCGGCACCAGCCACGTCCTCGAGTACACGGCGGCCGAGGCCGTGCTGGAGGCAGTGCCGCACGGCGAGCGCCTGCTCTGGAGCAACACCGGGACCGAGGCGGTCCAGGTCGCGTTGCGGCTGGCGCGGGCGGCCACGGGGCGCCGGCGGATCGTGAAGTTCGCCAAGAGCTACCACGGCTGGCACGACACGGTGTACGCGGGCCTGAGCGACACCGACGTGGGCGGGATCGCCGCGCCGGCCGGCAGGGGGCAGAGTCCGAGCGTGCTCGACGACCTGGTGGTGGCGCGGTTCAACGACGTGGAGATGATCGACCGCATCCTCGCGGAGGCCGTCGAGCGGGACATCGCCGCGGTGCTCGTCGACCCGATCATGAGCAACGCCGGAGTCGAATCGCCCGCGCCGGACTTCCTGCAGACCTTGCGTTCCCGCTGTGACCAGCAGGGCGTGGTGCTCATCTACGACGAGGTGATCGCCGGCTTCCGGATCGCCCGCGGCGGCGCGGCCGAGTTCTTCGGGGTGCGGCCCGACCTGTCCGTCTTCGGCAAGGCCATGGCCGGCGGCTTCACCCAGAGCGCCGTCGTCGGTCGAGCGGACCTGATCGACCAGGTCACGGACGGCGTGGTGCACGCCGGCACGTTCAACGGAAACCCCATCGCGCTGGCCGCCGTCCAGGCGACCATGGGCGTGCTCGCGGATCCCGCCGTCTACCGGACGCTGGAGAGCGTCTCCGCCCGGTTCGAGCTCGTGATCGGGGACCTGCTGGCTTCCGCCCCCCGGGCCGCCCGCCTCAAGCGAGTCGGTTCCCTGCTCCAGTTCGACCAGGACAGCGATGCCACCAGCCTGCACGGCGCCGGCGGTCTCTGGCCGCGGATTCTCGACGGGATGCTCGCGAGCGGCGTGATGTTAATGCCCTCCGGCAAGATCTTCCTCAGCACCGCCCATGGTCAGAGGGACATCGACGCCACCGCCGACGCCCTCGAGAAGGTCCTGGGCCGACTGGGAGAGGGCGCACGCGGCTGAACGGCCGTACGGCCCCGGGGCCTGCTTCGCGCTCGGCGGGTGACGGCCTCGAGACGCTGCCGTACGCGAGGAGGTCCCGGTCCGCCTCAGTCCTTGGCGCCGACGAGGCGCAGGGCGAACTCGCCGTACTCCCACACCACGGCATCCTCCGTGATCTCGCCGTCCTCGCGGAACCAGACGGCGACGCCCATGCCGAGGTCGAGGACCGCGTACGAGGCCAGGCGGGCCGAGGTCACCCGGAAGCGGCCGGCGGCCACACCGGAGTCGATCAGGGCGCGGAAGCCTGCCTCGTACCGGGCGCGCATGGCCAGGACTTCGCTGAGGTGCGGCTCTTCGAGGCTGCGGATCTCGCGGTTGCCGACGAAGGCCTCGAGACGGTGACGGGCGTGGTAGCGCACATGGGCCTCGGTGGCTCTGCGCAGGCGCTCGGTGGGGTCGGTGGTCGTGGCGACGGCCTCGTGGTGCAGGTCGATCAGGGCCTGCATGGTGCCGGTCATGATCTGTGCGAGCACGTCCTGCTTGGACGCCACGTGCTTGTACAGGCTGGGGCCGCGGATGCCGACGGCCGCGCCGATGTCGGCCATGGTCGTCGATTCGTATCCGCGGCCGGTGAACAGCTCCAGCGCGGCGGCACGGATGTCGTCGGTCCGGGACACGGGCCCGCCTTCTGTTGTCTCGACTGTTTCGACCCTCGCCAAAGATGGCTAACGAAGAGTAGCAGATGACCCTTGTTGAGGGGCCGTGCTGCACCTAGAGTTGGCTAACAAGCATTAGCCAACTGGAGGATGCATGGCCATCGACCTTGCCCCCGAGCCCGGCGTGGCGGACCTGGCGCACCGCACGGCGCGGTTCGTCAGCGAGGTGGTGATTCCTGTCGAGGAGGAGCACCGCGGTGTCGTCCGCTCGGATGCGGTGCGGACACAGCTGCAGACCGCGGCCAAGGAGGCAGGCGTCTTCGCCCCTCACGTGGCCCCGGAATCCGGCGGCCACGGCCTTGACATGCGTGGGCGCGCGCCGGTCTTCGAGGAGGCCGGCTACTCGCTGCTCGGACCGTTGGCGTTGAACATCGCGGCGCCGGACGAAGGCAACATGCACATGCTGGAGGCCATCGCGACCCCGGAGCAGAAGGAGCGTTATCTGCGCCCGCTCGCCACCGGAGCGGTCCGCTCGTGCTTCGCCATGACCGAGCCGGCGCCCGGTGCGGGTTCCGACCCCAGCGCGCTGTCGACCCGAGCCGAGCGGGTCCCGGGCGGCTGGCGGATCCACGGCCACAAGTGGTTCATCACCGGGGCCGACGGCGCCGGGTTCGCCATCGTCATGGCACGCACCAGCGGCGAGGCGGGAGACCGGGGCGGCGCGACGATGTTCCTGGTCGACGCCGACAACCCGGGCATGAAAACCGTCCGGCACATCGAGACCCTCGACGAGAGCCTGTTCGGCGGCCACATCGAGCTGGTCTTCGACGACTGCTTCGTGCCCGACGACGCGGTGCTCGGCGCCGTGGACGAGGGGTTCACCTACGCCCAGGTACGGCTCGGTCCGGCCCGTATGACGCATTGCATGCGCTGGCTCGGCATCGCTCGCCGCGCGCAGGACATCGCTGTGGCGCGCGCTGCGGACCGGCGGCTGTTCGGGTCGCGGCTGGCCGATCTCGGCATGGTCCAGCAGATGATCGCGGACAACGAGATCGACATCGCCGCCTCGCGAGGGCTGATCACCCAGGCGTGCTGGGAGCTCGACGAGGGCCGCTCGGCGGCGCAGTCCACGGCGATCGCCAAGACCTTCTGCGCCGAGGCCATTCACCGCGTGGTGGACCGCTCGCTGCAGATCTGCGGTTCGCTCGGAGTCTCCGGAGACGTGCTGCTCGGGCGGTTCCTGCGTGAGGTCCGCCCGTTCCGGATCTATGACGGGCCGTCGGAGACGCACCGCTGGGCCATCGCCCGCCGTACGGTACGGCGCCACGAGCGGACGGCCGGCCGGTGAGCACCCTCGGCGGACTGGCCCTGGGGGCGCTCCCACGGTTCTTCGCCGTGTACGTCCCCGGCTTCCGCGGCGATCCGCTCGCCGGCCTCGGCCCGCGCCCGGTCCACGCCGACCCGGCCTTCGCGCCGGTGCTCGCGGGCCGGGCCGCCTCGACCGGCCCACGCCCGCCCGTCCCCGCCGACCCGGCCGAGGGCTACGCCGCCGCGAACGGTCGCGGCCTGGGCGGCCTCGGCCGCTCCAGCGTCCTCGGCTGCTTCAGGATCGCGGTGATCGCCGAAGGCATCCACGCCCGCCACCGCCAAGACCTGTCCCCCGGCTCCAGGCCCGAGACCGTGGGCGACGCGCCCGCGCCCCTGGCCGCGGCCGGACAGCACGTACTCAGGAGGAACCCGTGACCACCCCCGTCCTCGACCTGTTCCGCCTGGACGGCAGAGCGGCCGTCATCACCGGCGCCAGCTCCGGACTCGGCGCGGGCTTCGCCGTCGCGCTGGCCCAGGCGGGCGCCGACCTGGTGCTCGCCGCGCGCCGCACCGACAAGCTGGAGGCCGTCGCCGAACAGGTACGGGCGACAGGAAGGCGTGCGGTCACCGTCGCCACCGACGTCACCGACCCCGAGCAGTGCGAGGTGATGGTCGGGGCCGGCCTCGATGAGTTCGGCAGGATCGACGTACTGGTCAACAACGCGGGCGTCGGCACGGCCGTCCCCGCGTTGCGCGAGCGTCCGGAGGACTTCCGCAAGGTCATCGACCTCAATCTCAACGGCGCCTACTGGTCGGCCCAGGCCTGTGCGAGGGTCATGAAGCCCGGCTCCAGCATCGTCAACGTCGCCAGCACCCTGGGATTCATCACGTCCTATGCCCCGCAAGCCGCGTACTCGGCCAGCAAAGCCGGACTGATGGGCCTGACCCGGGACCTGTCCGCGCAGTGGGCGGGCCGTCTGGGCATCCGGGTCAACGCCGTGGCGCCCGGCTACTTCGCCAGCGAGATGACAGCCGCCGTGCCCGAGGACCTGCTGAAGGGCTTCATCACGGAACGCAGCCCTCTGGGCAGGCTGGGCCGGCAGCACGAATTGGACGCGGCGGTCCTCTTCCTGGCGTCACCGGCCTCGTCGTACATCACCGGAAGCACGCTCGCCGTCGACGGCGGCATGTCCGGCCACTGAAGCCCCGCTTCGGTTCGGCCCTGCCGGGTCCCGACGTCTCCGGCCGGGACGGCGCGATCACCCAAGTCGGCCCCGACGCAGCCGAGTCGGGTGACCGGGAAGGTGTGAGCGGAAGCGTCCGCAGCGGCGGAGGACCGGTGCGAGCCCGGGGAGGGATCGCTCACTTCGGGAGAACTCCTCCCGTGAAGGCGCCGCGGAGGCCGGCAGCCGCGTCCACGACCGCGTCGGTGGCCTTGGTGAAGGTGCCGACCTCGGTGAAGAACCCGTGGAACACCCCTGGGTAGCGGCGGCACAGTACGGGGACGCCTTCTTCCTCCAGTCGCCGTGCGTACGCCTCCGCGTCGTCGCGCAACGGGTCCACTTCCGCGGTGACGACGAGGGCGGGGGCGAGACCGGCCAGGGTCGCTGCCCGGAGGGGTGTCAGGAGCGGGTCGGGGACAACGTCCCCGTCGCCCACGTACTGACGCCGGAACCATTGCGCGTCGGCGGTCCCCAGCAAGGGGGCGTCCGCGAACTCGGTCCACGAGGGGCGTTCGTAGGAGTCGTCCACCGCCGGATAGGCGAGGATCTGGAGTACCGGCTGGGGCAGTCCGCGACTGCGCAGGTCCAGGCAGAGCGCCGCCGCCAGACCGCCGCCGGCCGAATCGCCGCCGACCGCGATGCGGTGCCCGTCGATGCCGAGCGCCGCCGCGTTCTCGACGAGCCAGGCATGAGCTGCCCTGGTGTCGTCGACGGCGGCGGGGAACGGGTGCTCGGGGGCCAGTCGGTAGTCGACGGAGACCACGACGCACTCGGCGTGCAGGCTGAAGAGGCGGCACACCTCGTCGACTCCGTCCAGGCTGCCGACCGTGAAGCCTCCGCCGTGGACGTAGAGCAGGCAGGGCAGCCCGGCGTTTTCCGTGCGGGACGTGTGCGGCCGATACGTCCGGACCGGCACCGAGTGGTTCACCCCGGCCGGGTCGGTCCAGGTCGCGTGCTCGTCGACCACGGATGCGACCCGGGTGAGCCGGGGCGGCGGCTGGGGGGCCGTGAACCTCCGCACCCCCTCGACCCCGAGGGTGTGCAACGGCCGGGGAAGCACCTCGGCCAGAAAGTCGGCTGCCCGGAGCGATTCGGCGTCGAGGAGCCCGCGCCAACCGGGTGGGGAGTCCGTTCCGGTCTTCACGGGCCCTCGCCCGGCCGGGCTGCCGCCCGCGACGGGAGACGATGCCGAGAGCTTGCCGGGAGGAGTAGTCACAGGAGCGCTCCTTGTGCGGGGACCGTGGCATGACCTTGCCCATAAGGCGTGGTCGTGAGACTAAGTCATCTGTGCGACTTTTGGCAGGGGTCTGCCCCGGGGTTTACCTGCGGGCTCTGCGGCCGGACGGCCGGGGCGGGTACCGCGCTCCGCACTGCCACGACGTGGCGACAGGCGCGGAGCCGGCGCCGGGTCAGCGGAGCGTTGCCCGGACCCGAGGGCGGTCGGGCAGAGCGGAGCAGGACGACCGCGGGCGCTCGCCCCCGAAGACTTCCGGGGGCGAGCGCCGGCGCCGTGGCCGGGCGGGAGAACAGGCCTGCCGGGTCAGTTCATGTCCTTCACCAACTTCGAGACGAAGGAGAGGCTCCGACCGGTGCGTGCGGCCGAGAGGTCGCCGTCGAGCGGGGTGATGGTCGCGTAGCCGTCCCCCAGGAGGCGGTGGTCGACGTCGCTCCGGTCCGAGTCGGCGTTGACGGCGGAGATGTCGTAGTCCCCGTCCTTTCGGAGCGTGTACGTGGTCGGGAAGGGGTCGATGGTGTCGAACTTCGCCGCCCTGGCCTCCTTGAGGCCGTCGAAGGGGTAGTTGACGTTGAGACCCAGGCCCTCGGGCAGGAGCCGCCGGCAGTCCTCGGACGACTCCTGCAGGGTGCGCAGGAGCTTGACCACGAAGGCCGATGTGCCCTCGAAGTCCGGCGAGTGCGTGGCGTCCTCGGCGTAGTCCCAAGGAGACTCGGAGCTGACGGCGATCGAGGGGACACCGCGGTCCATGGCGGTGGTGGCCGCGCCGACCGTTCCCGAGTGGTTGGTCACGCGGGAAGTGTTCTGCCCGTAGTTGGCGCCGGACACCACGACATCCGGGTACCGGTCGGCGGGGAGCGTGTGGAGTGCGAACGCCACCGCGTCGGCAGGGGTGCCGTCGACGGCGAGGATGCGGTCGTCCCGTGCCACCGGCCGGGACACCTCCAGCACCCCGTCGTACGCGATCCGGGCGCCCATGCCGGACTGGTTCTTCAGCGGGGCGACCATCGTCACTCGGTGGCCGTCGGCCTTGAGTGCTCTGTAGACCGCCTGGATGCCTGGTGCCGACCAGCCGTCGTCGTTGGTCAGGAGCACGTCGAGGGGGCCTGTGCAGGCCGGGCGCGCCTCGGTTGCGGTGGCCGCACGGCTCTCTCCGTCCGTCGCGGCGGCGACGGAGGGCCCGGCCACGCCGAGTGCCGCCAGACCGAGAACGAAGCCCGCCGTCCTGCCTCGTCGATTCATCTTGTGTTCTCCGATCCTCGGGATGAAAGCGCCCCTCCCCGGGGCGGGTTGCCCGCCTGGACGTTCAGCAGGTGAGGCCGGGGTCGGCCAGAGCCGGTGCGGTGGTCGGGAGGACCTACGCGCCCTGCTTCATCAGGGCTTTGAACGCGCCGGGGTGGCGGGTGGAAGACAGCGCCGTCGCGGCGAGAATGCCGGCCGGGAAGGCGGCTGCGATCAGGTATCCCACGGTGTAGAGGTGGGACTGCGGCACGCCGGGGACCTCGGGGAGGTACGCGATGGACAAGACGGTCGTGGTGACGGCGGCGCCGAAAGCCGAGCCGATCATCATCGTCGTGGCCGGGATACCGGCGGCCATCCCGGCCTGGTCCTCGTCCACCACCAGCTGCGGAACCGCGAACGAGCCGCTGTAGCCGGCGCGGCTGCCGAGACCGACGAGGGCCGAGCCGACGAGGTACTGCCACGTGTGGTCGTGGGCGAACGCGAGCCACACGAGTCCGAGGCCGCACAGTGCCGCGCCCGCGGCCAGTACGGCGCCGGGGCGTCCCTGCTGTACCACGTGTTCCGCCGCCTTGCCGCTGATGAACATGGTCAGCGCGAACGGCAGCATGAGCAGGCTCGTCCCGAGCGCGTCGGTGCCGAAGCCGTAGCCGACCTCGGACGGGGTCTGCGTGTAGTAGCTGACCAGCAGGACGAAGGCCGCGTCAACGGCGCCGAACAGGAAGGACGCCACGCAAGCCGTCGTGGCGTACGGCCGCTTCAGCAGCGCGAGGTCGAAGACCGGGGCGGCCGACCGGCGCTGCGCCAGGACCCAGGCGACACCGGCGAAGGCTCCGACGGTGAGCAGCAGATAGCACACGTTGCCCCAGTCGCTGATCTGTGCCATCGCGAGCAGCACCAGCGTCACCCAGGCGATCATCCACGCCGTGCCCCACACGCCGATCCGCGCGGAGGAGGCGGGGTGCGAGCGTGGAACCACCGCCACAAGCGCCGCCGTGGTTGCCGCGAACGCCGCTGCCAGGAGGTAGAAGAACGTCGACAACGACAGGTACTTCACCGTCAGTCCGCCGCCCACCATGCCGACGACGACCCCGGTTCCGGTGGCCATGATCAGGACGCTGACCGCGGTGGCCACCGAGGCGCCGGAGAGGTGGCGGCGGAGGAAGCCGACCGGGAGCATCTGCGCCGCGCTGCCGAAGCCGAGCATGGCCGAACCGACGAGCAGTGCCGGGTACGTGTCGACGACGGCGGGGATCAACGCGCCCGCGGTGAGAACGGCGCCGGACCGAAGGAGCATCGTGCGGTCGTCGACGATGTCCTGCAGGCGCGGGATGAGCACGAAGCCGGCACCGCTGCCCAGGAGCATCGCGGTGAGGACCCAGGTCACGGCCGAGACGTCGATGGAGTACTGCCTCTGCATCAGGGGCAGAAGAGGCCCCAGCATGAAGTTGACGGCGATGGTCACCGTGCACAGCAGCGCGGAGACGCCGATCAGTGCGACCCGCTTGCCCGAGGACGGAGCTGTGACACCCGTTCCGGCGCTGAGCACGGCCTCGTTCGCTCTTGCCATCGTGATTCACTCCCGTGCGAGATGAAGGCCATCGCCTCGGGCAGAGCCCGGTGGTGGCGGCGTGTGAGGGCGGGTCCCGAGGTGCGCGGCAGGGCTCCGTCGCGGCCACGGCAGGGCCGCTCCCGGTGCGGACGGCTGTGGTGCACCGTGCACCGCGGCGCCGCCGCTGCGCGTAAGCGCGTCACCGACCGCCTGGGAAGGAACTGCCTTCGGCATGCCATCACTTGGCCTCCTGCCGGGTGTCGGTGAGGATCTTGCTCTGCGCGGAGAACCCGAGTCCGGCGAACCCGGCCCGCTCGGCGAGTTCGAGGTTCTCGACGACCGCCCCGATCACCCGGGCGCTGTAGCCCGCGGCACGCATGGCGGTCAGCGTGGCCCGGGCGCCCTCGGCGAAGGTCTTCAGCGTCGCCTGGTCGGTCTCGTGGGAGTCGTGCGCGATCGCCTCCGCCGTCTCCGGCGCCATCGCCTCCAGCAGGGAGATCACCTGCGCCGTCGTCGAGGCCAATGCCCTCGGGGTCAGACCCTGGTCGATCGCGTAGGTCGCCGCCTCGACGTAGGCGCTCAGGGCCGCGATGTAGAACGTGCCGACCATGCTCCCCTCCAGCACTCCGGCGCCGCGCACCTCGTCGGAGATGTGCTGCGAGGCGCCCCCGAGGGTCATGAAGACGTCCTGGTGCTCCTCCCAGAGCGCAACCGGGCCGGACACGGCGACCATTCCGTGGGGGGAGCCGATGTCCTTGGGGTAGGAGCCGATGAACCCGTCGAGGTAGGCGGCGCCCCGCTCGCCCGCCCAGCGCGCCATGTCCTCGGCCTCGTCGGCCGACCCGCTGCCGAGGTTGACCAACGTGGTGGTGGTCCAGTCGGTGACCGGCTGGAGCGCCGAGCGCGTGCTCTCGTAGGTGTTGGTGCAGGCGATGCAGATTCTCGCCGCGGGCACCGCTTCGACGGGTGAATCCACGGGCGAGACGCCGGACTCGGCGAGCGCGAGCGCCCGTTCCGGCGAGCGGTTCCACGCGGCTACGGAATAGCCCCGTCCGGCGAGGGTGCGCGCGAGTGCGGAGCCCATCAGCCCGCAGCCGATGACCAGAACGTCGTACTTCTTCGTGCTGCTCATGAACCCGTTCCTCTCGATGGCTGCCAAGTCGCTCGTCACTTCCGGTCGGTGGGGCGCGCGCATCTCGGGCCCACGTCGCCGGCGTCCTGCACGCCGGCGCGGCCACCCGGTGCGATGCGACGCGCATACCGACGGCGACGGGTCACGGCGCCACCGGGGGAACACAGACCGACCGGTCGGGACGTCTCCTTCTGCTTTGACCTTGATGGCTGGGACCGTCGTCCGGCCAGGGCACGTCAGCGCGGGTTCGAGGGGGACGTGGTGTATTTCGCACCTTGCGGCACCCGGTTGGGTCCGGGCACTGTGCCCCATTCCCTTCCACGCCTACGATCGCGGTGCATGAAGATGCTGTGGCCCAACCCGTCCGAGCGGGTGTGCGAGCTGATCCGACAAGTCGCCGAGAGCCGGCTTCCGGTGCCGGACGAGATCGTCGACCAGGTGTGGCGGGCATCGCAGCGCGAGGCGCGGCAGCGCGCGTACGTCGACGATCCTGTGCTGTCGGAGGCGGACCGGCGCCTCTGCAAGGCCAACATGACGCATTGGCTCGTGTCCAACATGCAGGAACCCGGTCGCCGGGTGGCCCCGGCCAGGGACCGCGAGATGCTGATCATCGCCAGGGACCTGGTACTGCGCGGCATGGACTTGAACGAACTCGGCTCCTGGCGTGCCGCCCAGCGGGTCGGGTGGGGGCTCTGGGTCGACCAGTGCTTCGCCGCGACCGACGACCGCGAGGAACTGCGCGAGCTGATAAAGGTGTCCGCCAACTCGCTGACGACCTACATCGACGACTCCATCGCCGCGGTCGGAACCTACGCCGACGAAATCCGCGCGGAAACGGACTTCGGCGCCCAGGCACAGCGGCACACGACGGTCCGGTTGCTGCTCCAGGGCGCACGCATCAACCGCGCCCGTGCGGAGGAGCAGCTCGGTTATCCGCTGGCGGGGCATCATGTCGCGGCGATCCTGTGGGTCGATTCGCCGGCCGATGCACATGAGCTGGAGCGAGCCGCCGAGAGCGTCATGTGGACGTGCGGTGCGACCCGACGCCTGACCCTGCCGCCGAGCACGTCCGCGCTCTGGCTCTGGCTGCCCGTGGACGAGGTGCCGCCGACGGCCGATGTCCTGCACGTCCTGGAGAAGACCCCCGGCGTACGCGCGACGCTCGGCCGCCCCGGATCGGGCCTCCCGGGTTTCCGGCAGAGCCACCTGGACGCCGCCGCGGCACAGCGCCTTCTCGCCCGGGTCGGATCACCGCGGCAGGTCGTCCGCTACGAGGACGTGCACCTCGTCGACCTGCTCACGGCCGACCTGAGCCAGGCCGAGGAGTTCGTGGCCCGCACGCTCGGTGATCTGGCGGCCGCGGACCCGATCCTGCGGGGCACGGTGCGCACGTATGTCGCCGAGGGGTACAGCGTCTCCAGAACCGCCGACCGGTTGTTCGCCCACCGCAACACCATCGACCGGCGCCTCGCCAAGGCCCGCACCATGCTGCCGCGCCCCCTCGACCACGACCCGACGAGCGTTTCGGCCGCTCTCATGCTGGTGGAACTCCAACAGGACCAGGGACCCGGCTGTTGACCGATCGCCGGTGGCGGCCAAGGAGCGGCGCCTGCTGCCGTGACGCCGAAGTCCCCCCCGGCGCGGAAGCGGGCCGGGGGCCTGGGATGCCGAAGGCGTTCGGTGCGGTCTGTCGGCGCACGCTCGTCCAGCGGGCCGGCCCTTGCCGGTGACGCTCAGCTGTGGCGGGGGAGCCAGACGGGGGCGCTGCTGCCACGGGGCACCAGGACGTCGCGGAAGCGGCCGGAGGTCCTGGACATGATCACCTGATCGGTGACGCCCTGGTAGTGGCCGCAGGGCGTCTCGGCGGCGAAGGTGTCCGGGTCCAAGTAGGCGCGCGGAGAGCCGGGGGCGAGGGCGGTCTCGTGGGCGTAGTCGCGGTCGAAGACGCCCAGGCTGAGGATCCACGCGGCGACGCGGGTGAGGTTGAGGGTGACGCGGTAGCTGCCGCCGTCGGTGGCGCGGCGCATCAGGGCCGTGACGGCGCCGGTGGTGGCCAGCCAGGAGAGGACGTAGTCGTTGACGACGCTGATGTACGGCAGGGCCGACGTGCTGGTCGGCCCGGCCGCGACACCGTCCTCGCCCTCCAGCAGCATGATGCCGCTGAGCGCGCCCGCGGTCTGGTCGAGGCCGACGCTGCGTGCCCATGGGCCGGTCTCACCGGCGAGTGAGAGGCTGAGGTGGATGATGCCGGGCCGGAGGCCGCGGCCTGCTCGGCGCTCAGGCCGATCTTCTCCAGGTAACCGGGGCGGCGGTTGGCGTAGAAGATGTCGGCGTCGCGCAGCAGCCCACGGATTCTCGCCTGCCCCTCGGAGCCGTAGGGGTTGATGGTGGCGGAGCGGACGCCGACGTTGGCGCTGTTGTACGTGGCGTCGTGTTCCAGCTCGTCGGGGCGCCAGATGTTCAGCACGTCGGCGCCGTGCTGGGCGAGGTCCCGGCCGACTCCGGCGCAGGCGATGATGTGGCCCATGCCCAGGGCGCGCACGCCCGAGAGCGGCTGGTCGGCGGAGCTGGAGAGGGGCTCGGGCTCGCTGTCGCCGATCCTCTCGATCTTGATCAGGGGTTCCTGGGCGATGTACTCGTACGCGGGTTCCCGGAGGAACTCCTCGGTGGTGCGCAGCATCGGCATCACCACGCCGGCCTCCTCGCCCGCCTTCTCCAGGTCGGCGGCGTTCCCCTTGGCGATGGCGATGGCGATGGCGTCGGCGACGGCCTCCCTCTCGGGCCAGGTGCGCAGCAGCTTGTAGACCGCGTTCTTGATCTTCGGGTACGGGTTGAGCGGCATGACCCAACGGCCGTCGCGCGCCCGGTAGAAGTCGAAGCCGAACGGGTTGGCCGGGTCCGAGGGGGTGCCGCCCGGGTAGCCGTTGAGCAGCTCCCACTTCCTGTCGTAGAAGGGGCACAGCCGGTGCGGGGCCTTGCGCAGGTCCATCGTGATGTCCTGGCCCTCACCGCCGCGCAGCCGCCAGAGTGCGGCCAGGCGACGGACTTGGCGGTCATGCCGAGGGCGGGGACGGCGCCCAGGCGCATGACGATCGGGTCGCGGCCGATGAAGGTGATGTCTCCGCCGCTGTCCTCGGGGCGCAGGCGGCCGGTTCAACCGCGACAACACCGTGATCGTGGGTGACTCGCTAGAAGACGTGCGCACTGGCCTGGCTCGACACCGCCCACGTCCGCGCTAAAAAGGGGGCGAACACACAGGTCCGAGCCCCGTGGACCGAGGCAAGCCGGGTTCCAAGATGCACGTACTGTCGGACGCGAACGGACTGTCCCTCCTCGTCGGCGTCTCGGCCGGCAACACCCACGACAGCGAAGGGCTGAAGCCCATGGTCGAGGGTCACCAAACGAGACACGACCCCCACCGCGGCCGGTACTTCAAGCCCCAGCGCCTCCACGCAGACAAAGCCTACGACCGCGCCGACCTGCGGAAATGGTTACGCGGCAAACGCATCGGAGTAGGGATCGCGCGCAAAGGCATCGAGTACAGCGAACGATTGGGCCGCCGTCGCTGGGTCATCGAGCGGACGATGTCCTGGCTGTCGGGCTACCGACGTCTGAGCCCTCGCTACGAGCGCGATCCCCGCAACTACCTGGCCTTTCTCGGTCTCGCCGCGGCCCTGTGCTGCTACAAGCGACTCGTCCGCCTCACCACGTAGGACACGGTCTAAGGATTATGTGACAGCAGTGAGGTCTTGGGCGAGACGGCTGGGATCGTCATGCCACCGCACCCAGAAGACTGCCCGCCCCACCGCCTCGGTGTCCTGGGTGGTCTGCGTCGTCTTCCCCAGCTCACCGGTCCCGCATACCACGACCAGTCGCCTTCCAAGCCAGCATTCCCTACAACTCAACGAGCTCCCCGCCGCGGCCACACATCGGCTCGCCGGGCAGAGGCGGCCGCAGGGACGGATCCCCAGCCGCGCCGCCCATCCACTGCCGATCCGCCACGGCTTCGCCCGTCGCCGTTCGCGGGCGGGGGAGCGCAGCAACTAGCTTGACTCTGTCGGGGGTCTTGGGTCTGCCGAGGTCAGGTGCCCAGGGTTCGCCAGGACTTCAGCCAGGGGTTCTCGTACTGATCGAGGTAGTTCTGGAAGGCCGTGGGTCGGCGGGGGGTGGAAGGTTCCTCGGCCGGTGACAGTCCGCTGAGGCGCTCGATGTTGACGGCGATGGCCGTCAGGACGTGCTGGATGTGCGCCTTTCCCTGTCCCCGGTAGCGGCAGCGCCGCATGCCGTGTCCGTGGGCGAACTCGTTGACCGTGCCCTCCACTCCGGAGCGGACCGCATAGTGGGTCTTCCACTCGGGCGTCTGTTGTTCGGCGCGGACGTGAAGTTGCAGGTCGTGGAGTTCTCGTGGGGGAAAGCCCACGGTGCGGGCGCTGTCGGCGGTGCTGGTGCACTGGGCGCGGGCCGGGCAGGGGCGGCACTGACTCTTGGTGAACCGAGCCACGATCAACGGGGCCGAGGTGGGCGAGGAGGTCGGGTAGGGGCCGTGCCACACCCGCACTGACCTGCCCCTTCGGGCAGGTGACCTCTCGGCGGTCGTAGTCGATGTGGAAGTCGTCCCGGGCGAAGCCCTCGTTTCGGCGGTGCTGGTGGGTGGGATTGCCCCGGAGCGGTCCGGAGACGGTGACCTGGTGCTCACGGGCGGCTTGTTCCAGGTGGGGCAGGGAGGTGTAGCCGGCATCGACCAGATGCTCGGCGGGCAGCAGCTCGCGACGCGCCAGGCGGATGTGGATGCCGGGCAGGACCTGGCTGTCGTGGGTGGTGGCCGCGGTGGTGACCACGTCCGTGATCACATTGGGAGCGTCGGGCGCACAGGTTTCGGTGAGATGAGCGGAGAACCCCTTCCCTCTGATGATGTGCCCGTGCCGTGCGTAGCGGGCCGAAGTGTCTAGGGCGAGACGATCGCCCGGGACGAGGGCGGCAGCCCGGCCCCACCTTCCTTCTCGGCGGTGCGCCAGCGCAGGTGCCCTGCGGCGTCATGGTGGTAGTTCTGCACCATGATCTGCCGCAGGGCCTGGACACGGGGACCGGACGCGTGGCCTGCTCCGTGCCGGTGGAGGTGCTCCAGGAGCCGGGCCGCGTCGTTCCCGGTGGTGAGGATCCTGGTCTTGGGCTTGGTGGGGTTCTTGCCCAGGCGGACCGGTCGGCCGTAGCGGAGTCCCCAGTCCTCGTCGACCAGCCCTTCGAGCAGATACGGGAAGGCGTCGGCGACTTCTTCGAGCGCGGCACGGACCGCCTCGCTGACCAGATCCAGGCGGGTCAGGTCGCGCACCGCGGCCAGGACGTGGGTGGAGTCGGTGTGCTGCGTGGTGCGCTCGCGCACCTGGCCGGCCTCCTTGAGGCGGGCCAGCGCGAGACCGAGGAGGCGGTCGGCGCGGTCGCCTTCGGCGAGACGGTCGCGGAAGTCGGCCAGCACGCTGTGGTGGAAACCGGAATCGTCCAGCTCTATCGCCATGGCGTACTTGAAGTCGATGCGGCAGCGGACCGCCTCGGTGGCCTGCCGGTCCGACAGGCCGAGCAGGAACTGCAGCACACATACGGTGGCCAGTTGAGCAGGCGAAAGCCCCGGTCGCCCGTCCTGCGGGTACCAGTCCGCGATGTCCTCGTCGCACCACAGCCCATCGAGGCGGTCGCGTACCCATATCGCTGTCGTACCGCCGGGTTGCTCGCCCGCGCGATCTGCGCAGTCAGAGAAGGGACTTGCTCACCGGAACGGGGGCGGAGCGACAACGGGCACCTCGACAGCTGCATCGGTCGGCGGAACTCCCCGAGCATGCCCGTTGATCATGCTGTCGCACCGAGGAACTCCAAGATCTCCGACAGAGTCAAGTTAGGCGAGTGCGGGAGGCAGGTCGTAGCGGCTGACGGCCACGTAGGTTTCCGGCGTCGCCGCTTCGAGGGGACCCTCGTGAGGTGTTCCTCGCCTGCTTCAGCGATTCGCACGGCATTGTCCCTCATAGGGTGGTTGGCCTACCCCCGTCGGCTCGGGCTGTCGGTGACAATGAGTAACCATATGCGGATGCCGTCGGGGCAATGGAGTGTCCTTTGACGCAGGTCGGCCAGCACCGAGTCAGCACGCCGCGGACCCTGTGCTGGTTCCGTGCTGACTTCGAAGGCCGGAATCATAGAAAACCGCAGGTCCTAGCCCTGATCGAATGAGTTGTCGTACCACTCGATGGTCGTGCCGATGAGGGACGCGGTGACGATGCGCTTGAGGTTGTTCGGGGCTGGTGGAGCGGCTGCGGGCGACGACATCGGCACCACTTCCTGGAGATCTGAGGGGACGGTTGGGCGTCGCCATACCGTAGGAATCCGCAGGTGAGGCGCACATGTGGCGGGGCAACATAGTTCGGGGGTTGGCTATGCGTGCAGCCACCATGCCGGCTCATGGAAAGGCGTCTCAGGGGATCGGTGGTGGTCGAAACGAGTGCCGTCCGGGACGCGCAGTTCAGGGTGATGTGACGGTGCGGTGCTGACTCCCGTGCTGGTTTGGTGCTGACTAACCTCGAAGTTTCGTGACGGGCCGCCAACGGAGTCGGTGGCCCGTTTCGGTGCGGGGGCTGGGAGTGTGCAGGCCGAGGGCCCGAGTGTCGTCTCGGGGTGGCGCCGGGTTCCACTGCTCCGGGGGTTGTGGGGCTGTCGTAGGGACGAGGGAACCGCTGGTCAGCTGGGGTTCGGCAGGAGTGCGAGCCGTTCGAGGCCTGTGGTGATGTGGCTGGTCCAGGGCCAGTGCCGGGCCAGGCGGAGGATCCGGCGGCGGCCGGTGGTCACGAGCTGCCCCGCCGTGGTGAACAGCCGGAACCGCAGTCGGCGGGGTTCCCAGAGACGAGCCTCACCCGTCAGGGCGAGCGGCATCCAGGCCAGCAGGTCCAGGGCGATCTGCACGATCTCCAGCCAGATCCGGTTCTGGGCGGTGCGCTTCAGGGGCAGGTTCCGCAGACCGGTGGACCGGGCGGCCCTGATCCGGTCCTCCGCACGGGCCCGCAGGCGGTGACGGAGCTCGAGCTCCGCGATGGGCCGGTCGGCGGTGTTCGTCGCGAAGCAGGTAAGCCGCATGCCGTCCGCGTCGGTCAGTCTCAACTGGGCTCCAGGGTGCGGGCGTTCCTTCCTCACGATCAGGCGCATGCCCTTCGGCCAGCCCTCCAGGACGTCACCGGTGAGTTCGGCGACCCAGGCCCCGTCACGGATTTCGCCGCAGGCCTCGACTGCGGGCGTCCAGGCTGAGGCGGGGACCTTCAGCACATGCTGGTGGACCTGCTCGGTGATCACCATGCCGACCGAGTAGGACAGCCATCGCCCCCGCCGGGCGAGCCAGGACACGAAGTAGTGTGTGCCGCCCGCGGAGTCGGTACGGATCAGGGTCCGGCGCCCGCGCCGGTACTTCTTCGGCAGCTGGGCCAGGGCAAGTTGGGCTGCGGTGATGTGGTCGGCCGCCGTGTTCGAGCCTGCGTTCCCGGGCCTGAGCAGGGCCGCCACCGGCTCCCCGGTGCCGCCCGGCCCGTGGTCGACGAACCCCATCAGCGGGTGATGGCCCCAGGTCCGCTTCCAGGTCGGTGCCGCGTCCTCCTTGTCCGAGTGCGCGATCACCAGCACCCCGTCCAGATCGACGGTCACGTGTCCGCCCGCGTCCGGCGCTTCCCTGCCGGCCAAGTGCCAGGCTCTCCTGCGTGCTTCCGCCCGCGCGGCACGGATCACGGTCAGGGCCCTCTCCCCGGAGGCGGCAAGGGTGTCGATGAGACGGGAGACCGTCGGGTCTGAGGCCACCGGACCGAACACGGCCTGCTCGGCCCGCAGCACGGCGACATCCGCGAGGCAGTCCCCGCCCAGCGCGACCGCCAGGGCCATATCCAGCAGGATCTTGCCGGGGTCGTGGACGGCCCGCGGCTTCCGCCAGGGCGCCAGCACTGCGGATATCTCCTGGTCGAGGCCGGTCCTGCGGACTGTTTCCATCAGCAGGACCGAGCCCGCCTGCGCGACCACCTGGCGGCCGTCCCCCTGAACACGGACACGCGGGTATGACGCGGTAGGCTCTCTCACCTGGAAAGTGCTCTTTTCCTCGCAGCCAACAGGACCCTCAGCAAGTCCTATCGTTGCAGGTCAAGAGCACTTTCTGCATTTCTGATCAACCACTGGACAGGCCACCTCGTGAAAACGCGAGGCTAAAAACCCACGTCATCACCCGTCCTCACCTGTCCCGTGCAGACTTGGTGCTGACTACGCTCCATTGAACTCGGGCATCTGGGATTGACCGGGTCAGTCCTTCGTCCTTGCCCTCCACCGGGCCGTCGGTGCCGCGGGCCCGGCCCGCCTGCTCGTCGGCCTGGCGCACCCAGGACCGCAGCGTCTCGCCGGTCACCCCGACATCCGCCCCACCGCCGCATACGTGTGCCGACCCGCGGCCGCGCGATACAGCGCCACCGCGTCGTTCCTGAACTCCTCCGGATACGGAGACCTACGTCCCACCAGGACACCCTTCCTCGGACCCTCAGGATCCATTGTCAGAGTGTCCACACCCCAGGGGTCACCTCAGGAGGACCACCGCCCCCATGTCGGCGCCGGCCATGGCCCGCAGTCGGTCGCCGTAGGTGCCGCCCGGGAGGAATCCGCCGCGAAACGCGCTGATCTCGCAGCCGGCGACGAACACCACATCGGCACCGGCCTCCCGTACGGCTTCGGCCCGGGCTGCGCAGTCGGCGAAGGACGGGAGCAACTGGTCGCGGGGAAGGTCCACGGGAAAGGGGGCGAACCGGACCTCGAGGCCGGCGTCTGCAGCGTGTCCTACGGCGACGCTCAACCGTTCAGGCTCTCGTCCCGAGACACGAACGGCGTCACAGTGGTGATCTCCGCAGATCACCGACCGGCTTGGCCTGCCGTCGCGCAAGAAGTTGGAAAGATCGGTCAAGGAGCGCGCCGCCGGCACAGTGCTCTATCGCGCGGGTCTCATTCCAGATGTAGCGGTCGGCGGTGCGTACTGCCCCGGCTACCTCGGTCAGACCGACCCGGACGAACAGTGGCTGGCGGTGCCCCGGTCCGGCCGCCAAGGTTCTGACGTTCTCGCCCTGCCTGGTCGTGAGTTGAGGGGTCCACCTCAGCCGATACCGAGCAGATTCTCGTTACCCAGATCCTGGGGTTGCGCACCATCTACAGCGGTTCCCACACACGGTCAGCAAATCTTCCGAGAGAGCTTCACAAAAACGTGATACCCACGTGGGCAACCGTGGTGATCATCACGCGGAATGTTGTTTCCCACGCACAGCATCCGCACAGGTCAGCTCTACCGTCCTTTGGTGATCTTGCCGACCGGCGAGATCGGAAGGGATGACACCTCCGTGTCCAGATACACAGTCGCTCGCTCGCGCCTGAGACGCCATCGAGGGCGCATCGCCCTGGCGTCCGCTCTGGTGCTGGCGGTCGAGGCCGCCTTCATATCCGGGCAGACAGCCGTGGCAGCGCCGGACGGATCGTTCGCGCCGGCGACCACGACAGCTGCCAAGTCGCCATCCAAGGATCAGATCCGGGAGTCCGATCTGGCATGGGCGGCCCAGCACGCCAAGGGCTCGAAGGCATGGGCCACCGTGCAGGCGAAGAAGACGGGCAGGAAGGTCGTCGTCACCGACGAGACCACACCGACCGCCCACACCGTGGCCAATCCCGATGGAACCTTCACGTCCGAACTGACGGCCGGGCCCGAACGGGTCTGGAAGAACGGCAGTTGGCAGAAGGTCGACGCGACGCTCGCTGAGGGCGCAGACGGCTCAGTGGCCCCGAAGGCCCATCCGAACGGGCTTCGCTTGGGCGGCAAGGGCGGCGTGACGCCAAAGTCGCTCGCGGCGGCGCAGAACGCCACCGCCCGGGATCTGGTCACCCTCGGCACCGGTGACAGCAAGGTCACGCTGCAATGGAAGGGCGGCCTGCCGCAGCCCGAACTCGACGGTACGCGTGCGCGTTACAAGAATGCCGTACCCGGGGCCGATGTGATCGTCGAGGCCACCCGCACCGGCTTCGAGCAGTTTGTTGAGATCGCCGCAAAGCCCACCGGCACCTACTCCTACACCCTGCCGATCAAGGCCAAGGGCCTGACGGCCAAGGCCAACAAGGACGGGTCCGTCACCTTCCGGGACGCGAAGACCGGGGCCGAGCGGGCCACCATGCCTGCTCCAGTCATGTGGGATGCGGCCGTGGACAGAGCGTCCGGCGAGCACACTCACCGAGCGCGTGTCGATATGCGGGTCGTCAAGAAGGGCGCCGCCGAGATCGACCTGGTCGTAACCCCGGACGCGAGGTTCCTCGCCGACCCGGACACCAAGTACCCCGTCACAGTCGACCCCTCCACCTCCGCGTTGTCGAATACCTTCGACACGTACGTGCAGCAGGGCGAGACCGTTGACTGGTCCACCGATGTCGAACTCGACTTCGGTAACCCGGGGACCAAGAACGCTGACGGCACACCGCGCACCGCACGCTCCTTCATCACGTGGAACACCACACCGATCCAGGACGCGCTGATCGTCGACACCAACCTGGCGCTGTGGAACTTCCACTCCGGCAACACCGACTGCACCGCCCAGAAGTGGACCGTGTGGGACACAGGTGCCCCGACCACTTCCTCGCGCTGGACGTCCCAGCCCGCCTGGAATCAGGAGTACCACTCCTCCACGCAGACCAAGGGCAACCCGGACTGCTCCACGACTCAGCCCGACGGCTGGATCAACGCTGACGTCGACGCACTCGTGCAGACCTGGGCATCGGCCAAGGCCACCCGGGGTCACATGGGCCTGCGCGCGGCGACCGATGACGTGAAGGCGTGGAAGCGTGTCAACTCGGCCAACAACTCTGCCAACCAGCCCAAGCTGAGCGTCACCTACAACTACCGCCCCTCCGACGGCACTGCGCGGCAGGCCGGTGCCCCGTTCAAGTCATACGCCGGCGTATGGGCGGTGAACACCACCACCCCGACGTTGCGGGACACCTTCACCGATCCGGACGGCGACCGCGTGAGCGGCACCTTCCAAGTGTACGACGCCGCAACGAACACCCCGATCACCACCCCGGCCGGCGAGGGCCTGATCGTGTCCGACTTCGTCGACTCGGGCAAGCCTGCATCCGTCACCGTGCCGGCCGGTCAGCTCCAGGACGGCAGGACGTACAAGTTCCGGACCAACGCGTACGACGGTACCCACTACAACCTCAGCTGGTCCCCCTGGACCCAGTTCGTCGTCGACACCACCGCCCCTGGCGAACCGACTCCGGTGAAGTCCCAGGAGTATCCGGAGGGTGACTTCGGCGGCGGCGCCGGCATCACTGGATCGTGGACGGCTGTCACTGCGAACGATGCGAATCGCCTGCAGTTCCGTGTGGACGGCGAGGACGCGGATGCGGAAGCAGGTGCAGCCGGCCGGGGTACATGGGCGACCACGAGCACCACGACCTCCGGCACAAGCACTTCCGGGTCGTTCGCCGTCACCCCCGGCACCGACGGGGCGCACAGCGTGGAGACTCGCGCCGTGGACCGGGCCGACAACGTCGGCGAAACCGGCGACTATGGCTTCATCGCTGGTGCTGCGCCCACAACGCGCGCACACAAGGTGGACATCACGCTCAATGCCCCAGACAAGTCCGCCGTGGATCCGGCACACTTCAACAACCCCTACCCGGCATTCGGCTGGAACGGCTGGGAGACCAGCTCGCGTGCGCTGAAGACCGAGCAGGATGTTCCGGCGCTTGTCTCACCCAAGAAGCGCACCTTTGACCGCGGCGACGTCACCATCAGCGTGACTCCGATCAAGCAGCGGACGAAGGCCGCGGCCGACTCCATCAAACGGTCCAATGAGAAGTACGGAGCCAGGCCGTCGACCCTCGCCTACACGGGGCCGATTCTCGATGACTCGTGGTGCAGCACGACGCTGAGTGACCAGAAGTCGTTCGTTCGCCGCAGCGAGGCGTGCCTGCTGTTCACCTGGGACGTCGAAGGCACGTCCAAGGCAGGGACATACAAGCGGTCCTATGAATTGATGTGGCAGCTGAAGTTGGACCCGGCCGGCAAGACCATCAAGCACTGGCTTCAGATGAGTCCGGTGTTCGGCTCCGAGAAGCCCGGCCTGCCCTGGCCCGGCACACCGAAGGCCAACAGCTTCGCCATCCTCGCCCTGTGCGACACGGGGTGCAGCGACAGCCAGAAGGGCTTCGACTGGGAAACCGACCGTTCGCCGTCCTGGAGCGGAGGTCTCGACGATCACATCGCACAGGGCAACGCCGAAACCACCTGGAACGGCAGTGTCTCCAACGCCGCCGGCGGGAAGGACGCGGACCTGTCGAAGAACATGAACATGGCCATCTACACCAAGATGACCACCGACACCCCGGACATGACCCTGCCGATCAAGGACTGGGCACAGTCGCCGGTCCTCAAGACACGGTGCGACAAGGTGTACGGCACCGGGGGCTGCACCATCCCCGAGTACAAGCCTGGCTACGCCATGAACTCCAAGAAGTTCCCGGCTGCCGCGGCGCATGCCTGGCTGATCCAGAATCGGCTCCAGCCGGAGTTCTTCGGCCAGACCCCGGTGACCCCGCTCCATTACATGCCGCCGAAGACGCGTAACAGCGCAAACCGCAGCGAGACGGCCAACCGGTACCAGATCTGCTACGGCGCCCAGGCCAACAAGATGATTTACCACAGGGACACTGGCTTGTCCCCGGAGCTGGCCAGCAAGCTGACCGATCGCAGGTCGTGCGACGAGTACCCCTTCAACTCCACCTACGAGTCGGCGGGCATGCCGGCACCGGACGGCAAGAACCCCAAGCCTGTCTCTTCGGCGCTGCAAGGACGAGAGTGCGTTCAGACCTACGCGCCGAAGCTTGCAGATGGCACCTGGAAGCTCTACGACGATCTCCGATTCGCCGCGCCCACCTGGGACGAGACCTGCGGCCGGTCGTCGATGTCACTCAACCAGAACTCCCAGTCCATGGCCGGCTTCGGCGGGTTCGCCTCCACCTACCGGCTGTTGGACTTGGACGGCTACTGGGTGGACATCGACGGCTTCCAGGACTGTGACAGCTCCGCTGACGTGATCAAGTGCACTCAGCGACCCTGACGCGTGAACCGTAGGGAGTGATGCGCAGGTGTGGGCTCACGGCTCGTCGGGGCCCACACCTGCCAGCCTTGATCAGACAGCGGTCCACCCGTCCAGCCGGTGGGCCTCGACCACATCCGGCGCATCAGTGTCCACCCAGCCCAGACCATCGCCGGAGGGAGAGATGAATGGCGCTTCGCCCTTCATGGTCTGGCACACCGTGCCGGTCGCCAGGGCTCGGGCGGCATCGGCGAGATACTCGCAAACCCGAAATCCCAACGCGTCCAGAGTGCCCGCATCCGACCAGGACCCCATGTTCCCCTCCGCGTCGACCCACACGCCGGACATGTCGGAGTCGTTCACATGCGACAGAAGAGGGAAGCGGGCACGCGGATCGTCGGGCTCCGCGTACATGTCCACGTGCTCGCCCAGCTCGACAACACGCTCCAGGGGAAGCCAGGCAAGGTTGCCGGGCAGGAAACACACAGCGTTCTGGTAGCGCCAGAAAGGATCGGCTGGATCCGGTGGCACGTCATGCGGATAGTCGACGAAGTGCTCAGGCTCGTGGACTCCGTCGTGGCGGAGGTACAACGCACGCAAGGTCGGCGGAAGCGGCCGCCCCAACTCGCGCTCGGCGGACGCCAGCTCGTTCGCGGATGCGGGCCGGCGGAGCATGCTGAGGGACAGCGGAGCAGCACGCGCGAGTTCCGCCTCGAACCGTTCCCAGGCCAGCGTCGTCTCTTCTGTGCTCATGAGCAGCCACCCTACGAAAGAATTCACCGCCTGGAGCAAGGCCGCTTGCACAAGCCCGCCCTGACAAGAATGTCTCGGCGTCCCCGTCTCCACCTCGACCGTTCTGCCGGGCCCCTCGGGCGAGACCGGCGGTCCGCCGGCGCCGGTGGCGATCCACAACCGGCACAGCGGACTGTGCCTGGACGACTACAACTTCGGCACCGTCCCCGGCGCGGAAGTGCGGCAGTGGACCTGCAACGGCAACAACGCCCGACAGTGGCGCGTCGCCTGACATCCGGTCGGCTTCTGCGTGAGGGCGCCGCCCGGACTCCGTCGGGGCGGCGCTCGCCGGGGAGGATCTGGCCGCTGAGGAGCTGGTTGACCGCGCGGATGCGGACCGGTGTGCAGGGGCGCTGTCCGGTGAGCCAGGCCGAGACGTGGTCCCCGAAGCGCTGTCTGCCGATCGGGGGGTGTCACGGCGCGTTGACCGCTCGCAGAGACGACGCGCCGACCCTGGCGTACCACCCCTTGTCGTCGGCGGCGAGCCATGTGACCGCCTCGTCCACCGGCCACTCCGCGAGCTTCCTCCCCGTACGCAGACCCAGCGCCCGGCACACCTGCCCCGCCGTGACGTAGGCCGTGTCACCGCCGATGGCGGGCGGGCAGCGTGCGATGGCGTCGAACGACGTCCGCCACAGCTGTCGCCCGCCGTCCGCGAGATCGAGGGCCTGCAGGGTCCTCGCGTCCAGCCAGTTCAGCAGGACCCCGTCCCGGGCGACGGGGCCCCGCCTGCCACCGCCCGGCAGCGGCGGCCAGCTGGTGTCCAGCCCGGCGGTGGGGTGGCTCCACAGCCGCTTTCCGCTTTCGGGGCTGAAACCGATCAGGTCCTCCCCGGCGATGAGCAACAGACCGGTGCCCGAGGCGTGTCCGAGAGCCGCGGCGCCGTTCCCGGCGATGAGGCCCAGTGGTTCGTGGTGCAGCCGGTCGCCGGTACGCACGTCGACGAGGTGCAGTTCGTCGGCATCGCTGAGCAGGGCGAATCGCTCGCCGCCGCGGCCGCCCGGCGCGGGCAGGGTGACCGGCGCGAGCTGCGGCTGCCCGGTCCTGCCGAGCCCGGTGTAGGTCCAGGGCTCCAGGCCCGTGGCCGCGTCGAGGCAGAACACCCGCGGGTCCAGTGCCCCGGTGTCCGGTACGAGGAGCAGCCTGCCGGCGGAGACCGCGGGCGCCCGCCAGTCGCGCGTCTTCTCCCTCTCGTGTGTGCGGGGGCCCACGGGGGCGCGCGAGCCGCCCGAGGGGAACGCGTGCGAGCGCAGCACCCGGTCCTCCGCCGATCCACCGTCGTCGCCCAGCGTGACGAGCCGCCCGCCCGCGACGGCGAACCACTTCACGGTCCCGCGCCAGGGCCGCTCCGGCGGCCGTGGGTCCCCGGTCCGCGTCTCGTAGACCCTGTCCAGGAGTTCCGGGGCGATCAGCAGGCCGCCCGTGACACCCCAGAGCGGCTCGTGGGCGGCGCTCGCCGGAACCTTGTCCTCCTGCCAGCGGCGCTCCCCGTCCGTGGCGGCGACGGCGCGCACCAGGCCCTGAGTGGTGGCCAGTCCTGGCCTTCGCCCGTGCACCAGCACGGTGTCCTTGGCGAGCAGCGCGGACGTGACGCCGCCCGATCCGTCGTCCTGGCCGGTCAGTGTCCAGCGCACCAGGCCGGGTCGCTTCGACCCCTTCTCCAGTACGGGCCCGTCCTGCTCGGCGCCCGTGCCCGGTGTTCTCGGGGCCCGGGCCGCGGCCCAGGCAGCCAGGCTGGTGAGCCCGGCGCCGCCGGCGGTGAGGAGGGTGCGGCGAGTCAGGGTGCGCAGGCGATCGGCGCGGTGGGACGGGTCGGCCGGGGCAGGTTCCGGTTCCGGTTCCGGTTCCGTTTTCGGTTCCGGGTGCCGCGGTCGGTCCGTCCCGCCGGAGTCGGACGGCTCCTCGGCGCCTGACCCCTCCTCGCCCGCGATCAGTGACCGCAGTGGTTCGTCGCGCCACCACACGGGCGCGTCCGGGGAGGCGGTCAGGGCCAGTACTCGTGCGACGGAGGGCCGCCGCTCTGGCTCCTTGCGCAGACAGCCGGAGACGAGTGCGCGCAGACCCGCCGTCTCCGGTACGTCGTCCAGGTGCGGCTCCTCGTGCGTGGCACGGTAGAGAAGGACGGCGACAGGGCCCGAACCGAAGGGCTGTTCACCCGTCGCGGCGAAGGCGAGGACCGCGCCCAGCGCGAACACGTCGGCGGCGGGCCCGACATCACTGCCGGCGACCTGTTCGGGGGCCATGAATCCGGGTGTGCCGATCATCGCCCCGGCCTCGGTGAGACCGAGGTCCCCGGCGGCCCGGGCGATGCCGAAGTCGATGACGCGCGGACCGTCGGTGGTCAGCAGCACGTTGGACGGCTTGAGGTCGCGGTGCACGATGTCCGCCGCGTGGATGCTCGCCAGGGCCTCGGCAAGGCACGCCCCCAGCGACCGCACGACCCGGGCGTCCAACGGCCCGCCCACCACGACCGCGTGCCGCAGGGTGATCCCCGGCAGGAACGCCGTGGCCAGCCAGGGCACGGCGGAATCGGGATCCGCGTCGAGCACGGCGGCGGTGTGCGCGCCCGTGACGGCGCGCGCCGCGGTGGCCTCGCGCCGGAAGCGCTCCCGGTAGCGCGGGTCCGCAGCGAGGTGTTCGTGCACGGTCTTGACGGCGACGAGCCGTCCGCCGGGGCTGCGTCCCAGATAGACCTGCCCCATGCCGCCGGACCCGAGTCGCCGCACGATGCGGTGACCGCCGAGGCGGCGCGGGTCGCCAGGGAGCAGGGGGGAACCCGGGAAGGGGGCTCCTGTCATGCGCACCTGCCTCGGGGTAGGGCGTCGCCCGTGGTCGTCCGGGGCGCGGGTGGGGGAGGGGTGTGCCAGGTCGTACCGCGGGGAGCGGGGCGAGCGGTCATGTCCGGGTCCCCTCCGGGCCCCGGACCGTGTGCAGGGTGCGGCCCGCGCAGATGTGGACCAGGCCGTCGTGCGCGGTCGCCAGGGTCATGTCGGTCGCGGGCTCGACGGGAACCGCCCAGGCCGCGTCGCCCGTCCGTACGTCCAGCGCGTACACGCCCCACGCCGCCTCGCCCGAGCCGCCCGGCTCCGGCCCCGAGGCCAGGGCCAGGCCGTCGGACACCAGGGGCGCGCCGTCCCCGATCGCCCGGAACCCGGGCCGCGACCAGCGCTTCCGGCCTGTGCCGGCGTCCAGCGCCTCGATGCCGTCCGACGAGGAGGCGAGGACCAGGCCGCCCGTGGCCCGTGGTGCGATATCCGTGACCGCACCCGCGGGCCGAGCCCACAGGGTGCGGCGGGTCGCCAGGTCGACGGCCTCGATCCGGTCCTGCGAGGCGAAGTAGCCGACACCTTCGGCCCCGGGGTGGGCCTGCGGGCGACGGGCGCCGTGCGCGATCTCCCGCTCCACCGCTCCGTCGGAAGCTTTGAGAACGACCAGCGGGGCGTCCTGCGCGGGCCGGTCGGTGCCGGGGACACCGGAGTCCCGGGACGAGGCGGCCACCGCTATGCGGCCGCCCGCCGCGTCCACGCCGGTCACCTCTGCCACGTGCCCTTCACGGAACCAGAGCTCGTTCCCCGTGCGGGAGTCGAAGCCGTACGCGCGCCAGGGCGGGGCCGATGTGGTGCGCCGCTCCCACCGGGTGCCGTACGGCGCGTAGGTGAGCAGGCAGACGACGTCGTCAGAGACGGTGAACACGCCCTGACCGCCCTCCAGTTCGCTCGCCGGGGGGTCGAGGGGGCGGGGCGGCCGGTGCGGGTTGCGGGACAGCACACCCGAGGTCCACGCCTCTCGCCCGCCGACCACGCGCAGGGCGATCAGCTCCGGCTCGAAGAGGCTGTCCCGCAGAACGTAGACCAGATCGCCGCGTGCCTGGATGCTCCGCAGGTCCTCCTCCGGGTAGGTCCAGCGAACGGTGTTGGTCTCCGCGTCCAGACGGACGACCCCCTTGTCGTCGAGCACGTAGAGGTCTCTGCCGTGGCGCAACAGGGCGCCGCCGTACTCGACTTCGCCGATGTCACGGCTCCAGACCACCTCACCGGCCGGCGGGGTGGGCTCGTGACGGCGCCTTGTGCCGGGCGTGCCGCCGTCGCTGTCCTCGCCGCCCAGCAGAACGGCCGCCGTCGTGGTGCCCACGGCCGCGAGCGCCGCCCCGCCCCAGGCGAGAAGGAGACGCCGGGACGTGCGGCGCGCGGGCACGGGGGCGTCGGGGCGAGGGACCAGGAGGGCGTCGCGAGAGGCGGGCGGTGGCGCGTCGGCTGGGTGAGGGGGTCGGGGCCTGGTGTCGTCGGCGGGGTGAGGGAGTCGCGACCTGTCGTCGTCGGCGGGGGCAGGGGCCCGGGGCTTCCTGTCACAGGGGGGAGCGGGGAGACGTGGCTCGTCGCCGCGGGCGGCAGCCGGGACGCCGTCCCCGGGGCGGCGCCGCGCGTCCTCTTCCGCCGCCTTCCCCAACAGCTCCGCCACCTCGTTCTCGTGGCGACGGATCAGCCCGGCGACCGGCTCCTGCTCCCACCACGGCTCGTCCGACGCCCGCTCGGCGCACCAGGAGAGCACCTGCGCGACCGTGGGCCGGTCCGCGGGGTTCCGGGCCAGGCAGCGGCCGAGGAAGTCCTCCCAGACGGGGCCCGGCACGCCCACCAGATCCGGCTCCTCGTGCAGCGTGCGGTAGAGGACCCCGGGAGCTCCGCCGGAACCGTAGGGACCGCGCCTGGTCGCCGCCACCGCGAGCACCGCGCCGAGCGCGAACACATCCGCGGCGGGCCCCGCACGGGCGGCGTCCCGCGCCAGTTGCTCGGGGGCGATGAAGCCGGGCGAGCCGATGGCCTCGCCGTCGGCGGTGAGGCTCTCGTCGGCCGCGCTCTTGGCGATGCCGAAGTCGATGACCTTGGGCCCGTCACGCGAGATGACGACATTGGACGGCTTCACGTCACGGTGCACGAGCCCCGCCGCGTGCACCGCCGCCAGCGCCTCGGCGAGCGCGGCGCCCAGTGCGGCGAGCTCGGTGGCACCGAGCGGCCCGTGCGCGGCCACCGCCTCGGGCAGGCCGGGGCCCGCACAGAACTCCACGGCCAGCCAGGGGTGTTCGGCGTCCGGGTCGGCGTCGAGCACGGCGGCGGTGTACGGACCGGTCACCGCCCGGGCGGCGGCCGCCTCGCGGCGGAACCGCTCGCGGAACTCCGGGTCGGCGGCGAGGTGCCGGTGGACCGTCTTGACGGCGACCGGCCGCCCGGACGCGGACCGCGCCAGATGAACGCGGCCCATGCCGCCCTCACCGAGCAGCGAGACGATCCGGTACCCACCGACCTCCACGGACGCTCCTTCCGGCGGCCCACCGCTGGGGACTCGGGACGGCAGGACGCCCCGCCGCTCTGTGCGACGCCTGTGAGGCATCGTACGGTTGCGCACCGCCGGGGTACCGCCGCGCGGACGGACATCGGGCGAGGTGCGCCGGGGCCTTCACCGCCGACAGCGGCTGCCGCGTCGTTCCGTGATCGTCGCTCGTGTGGACGGGGAGGGTCTGTCGGTCGGCGCTGCCCGTCGCCGGTACGACGGTGGACCTATCGAACGACGCGACCGGACGGCCGCTCGGCGGCCGCGCCGACTTCGGATGGGTCGCGCAGTTGCCCCTGCCCTTCAGGCACGCCTCGTTCCCGAGCTGGTAGAGGATGCCGCCACCCCCGGATCCTGATCACCGGGGCCGCCCGCCCCTCCCGGTGCCGGCGGCCGTGACCGTCTGCGCGACGGTGCAGCGGGCGAGGCTCCCGGCGAGCGCGGCCCGGGGGAGCCGTCGGGCGAGCCGACCGCACTCGTGCGGCTGCTCACCGGACGAGTGCGGTGCCGTCACCGGGCGAGTGCGGTGCCGTCACCGGGCGAGTGCGGTGGCCCTTGCGTACGGGCCCGGTGCGATCAGAGCTCGTCCTCCGGGAGGCCCAGGTCGGCGAGGTCGCTTTCGGCCAGGTCGGCGTCGTCCAGCATCGGACCGCCGAAGAGGCCCCCCAAGAGCTCCTTCGGGTCCAGCTCGGTGGCACCGGCCGGCGCGGTGGGCATGGCGCCGTCGCTCACCCGCAGGGTCAGGCCCAGCTTCTTGACCTCGGCGTTCTCGGCCAGTGGGGCGAGATCCACGTCCACCTCGGTCAGCTCGCCGTCCTTGAGCGTGAAGTCCGCCGTCACCTTGGTGTCGGGGGCCTCCTTCAGGTCCTTGTCCGTCGGCAGGTCCATGCCCGGCGGCAGGTCCTTCGCCAGCGGGCGGATCTCACCGAGCAGCTTGGTCAGCAGCGTGCGGAAGGGAGCCGTGGCGGTGATGCGCTCGGCGCCGTCCTCGCCGTCGGCCGTCTTGAAGTCCACCTCACGCGCGACGACCGTGCGGAGGGCCTCCACGAGCTTCTTCTGCGTCTTGGCGTCGAGGGTCCGGTCGGGCGCGGGAGCGTCCCCGGTCTCCTGGCCCTCGGCGGCGGCCTCCTCCATCTCCTTGGTGTCGAACTTCACCCACTTGCCCTCGAGGACGCTCTTGAACGCCCCGGCCTCCGGGGGCAGGTCCCCGGCGTCCGGAACAGGGCTGCCCGTCATCCGGCCGATGGCGCCGATGTCGGCGCGGACGTAGGCGTGGTCGCCGATCATGCGGTACTCGGCGAGGTCCCCGTCCGGGCTGCTGACCTTCATGGCCATGCCGACGAAGTCCTTCTCGCCGGACTCCTCGATCGGCTTCTTCGACTGCACGGTGAACGTGACCGTCGCGTCGCTGATCAGCTCGGCGACCTCGTCCGGGATCTCGTCACCGGGCGCGGGCTCGGACTTGGCGTCCAGCGCCTTCAACGTCGCGGCGTCGGTGTCCAGGCCGAGCTCGAAGGAGAGCGTCTTCTCCTTGCCGAGCTCCTCGAAGGCCCGGTCGAGCTTGCTGCCGGCGGAGAGCTGCTCCGCCGTACCGCAGGCGGCGGAGCCCGCGAGGACGGCACCGGCCACGGCGGTAGCGGTCAGGGTCTTGCGTATGGCGCTGATGATGGTCTCCTTGTGGGTCCGATCACGGTGTGATCGATCAGAAGACTCACGACCCGCTCACAAGGTTGTCCCGCCCGTCCGCCTCGCGTGGCGGCTGAGTGAGGTGGTGGACGAGTCACCCTCTGGCGCGGTCACCGGGAGCGATGCCGCCGCGAAAGGCGTGGCCGGCGTCACCGGGCACACGGCAAGGGGCCGGGGCCCGAGTTGCGGGGGCCTGGCCGCGTTCCCGTCGGAGGGATCCCGCGCCGCTCAGGAGCTGCCATGCCGATGTCCTCGCTCGGTCATGGCTCGTCCGATCCGTTCGGTGATGTCGTCGCGGACGTGCGGGACCTCGACCCGCCGCGCGCCGCCCCCGTTCGGCTCTCCCCGTCCCCGCCCCCGGCCCGCGCGGCCGGGCGGCGGCTGCCGGGTCGGCGCACGCCCGGCGGGACGCGCGCCGACCCGGCCGCCACCGTCAGCGGCCGCTCGGGCGGGACGTGCCGGACGGCGACGTGGGCAGGTACCTGGGTGCTCGCCACGCGTTCAGCCTGCGCTCCACCGCTGCTCCCAGCGACAGCAGTTCGGCGTCCTGGCGGTCACCGGCCATCAGGAGCAGGCCGACCGGCAGTTCGCCCACGGACCCGGCCGGCACGGACAACGACGGATATCCGGCGACGGCGGCCGGAGTGGAGGACGGGATGACGTCGTTGTCGCCCCGCGCGCAGTCGGTCGTCCACGCGGGGGGATTCGTCGGGGCGGCGATGGCGTCCAGGTCGTGCGCGGCCATGGTCTCGTCGATGGACCGCCGGGAGAGGTCCTTCAGCTCGGCGCGCATGGCCCGGTACCGGGGGTCGGTGGTCGACGGCGCCCGCAGCGCCTGCTCGAACAGTTCCTGACCGGCGAAACAGGTCTGCTCGGCCGGGTGCGCGCGGTTGAACTCGATCAGCTCGGCGAGGCTCTGCGGTCCGCCCCGGGTGGAGAGGTAGGCGTCGATGTCCCGGTGGAACTCGCTCAGGAGCGCCGGGAACTCGAGCTCGGCGAGACGCCCCTGGTACGGCGGGGTGACCTCGACGACCTGGGCCCCCGCGGCGCGCAGCCGTGCCGCTGTGCGGGTCATCAGGGCGTCCACCTCCGTGCCGAGCGAGGGGAGCCGCCACAGGCCGATCCGCTTGCCGCGCAGGCCGCCGGGGCGCGTGCCCGCGTCCGTGAGGCCGAGAGCGCTGCCGGCGCGCACGGTGTCCCGGCCACTGAGGACCGCGAGGGTGAGCGCCGTATCGACCACGTTGCGCGCCATGGGCCCGGCCGTGTCCTGCTCGGCGGAGATCGGGACGACGCCCGACCGGCTGACCAGTCCGAGACTGGGCTTGTGACCGACCACCCCGTTCATCCCGGCCGGGCAGACGATGGAGCCGTCCGTCTCGGTGCCGATCGCCACCTGCGCCAGTGACGCGGCGAGCGCGGCGGCCGAACCCGAGGAGGATCCGCAGGGGTTGCGGTCCAGCACGTACGGGTTGTTCGTCTGCCCGCCCACCGCGGACCACCCCGATGTCGGTCTCGCCGCGCGGAAGTTGGCCCACTCGGACAGGTTGGCCTTGCCGAGGATCACCGCGCCCGCCGCCCGCAACCTGCCGACCAGGGCCGCGTCCGTCGCCGGGGGGCTGCCGGTCAGCGCCAGCGACCCGGCCGTCGTCGGCATGTCGCGGGTGTTCACGTTGTCCTTGAGCAGTACGGGGATGCCGTCGAGCGGGCTCAGGACCTTTCCGGTCCGGTGCCTGACGTCGCTGGCCGCGGCCTGGCGCAGGGCCGTCGGGCTGGTGTGCAGCACCGCGTTGATCTTGGGGTCGACGGCTTCGATCCGCCGCAGGTACGCCCGCGTCAGTGCCGACGAGGTCAGTGACCCGCGCTTCATGCGTGCCTGCAACTCGGGGATCGTCACCGTGTCGAGGTCCACTCCGTGGACGAGCGGCGCCCCGGCGGGCGGCGCCGATCCGACGGCGTCCGGTTCGGCGGCCTGCGCGCGCGGCCCCGGTGCGCCCGCCGCCAGGACAGGGGCGACCAGCAGGGCGGCGGCCAGTGCCGCGAGGCTTCTCTTCTCCATGGGGGACAGCCCACTGCACGGCACCACGCGGCGCAAGAGGCCGTCGCAGGGAGTCACCGAGGGAGACGTGCCGTCCCGGGACCCGGTTGCACGCCGCCGGACCGGTGACAGCACCGAACGGCTTCTGTTTTCCTGGAAGCAGGCAGAAACAGAAGAAGGCAGAAAAAGAGGCAGCTGGAAACAGAGGCAGAGGCCCAGCCATTCGCGCACCCGCACCCTCCGGGAAGGGGTCGTCATGGATCCATGGCTGATCTGGTTGATCATCGCGGCGATCCTCTTCATGGCGGAGATCTTCACCCTCACCGCCGCGCTCGGAATGCTGGGCGCGGCGGCGCTGATCACGGCCGGAACCGCCGCGGCCGGAATTGCTCCGCCTTTCCAGTTCCTGGTGTTCACCGTCGTCGCCACCGTCACCGTCCTCTTCGTGCGTCCCATCGCGCTGCGCCATGTCCTCAAGCCCCAGACCGAGCGATTCGGCGTGGACGCACTGGTCGGCCAGGCCGCCTACGTGGTTTCCGAGGTCACGGGCAGGGAGGGCAGGGTCCGTATCGGCGGTGAGGAATGGACCGCCCGTTCCTACGACGAGACACTGGTGATTCCTCGGGGAACGACCGTCGACGTCATGGAGATCAGCGGGTCCACCGCACTCGTCTACCCCCGGGAGTGACCATGGAAGCCTCGGCGTTCCTCGTCGCCGGTGTGATCGTCGCGCTTCTCGCGGTTTTCACCGTGGTGCGGGCGGTACGCATCGTGCCCCAGGCCCGTGCCCGCAATGTCGAACGGCTCGGCCGCTACCACCGCACCCTGAAACCCGGCCTGAATCTCGTCATTCCGTACATCGACCGCGTCTATCCGGTGATCGATCTACGGGAACAGGTCGTCTCCTTCAAGCCGCAGCCGGTCATCACCGAGGACAATCTGGTCGTCGAGATCGACACCGTGCTGTATTTCCAGGTCACCGATCCACGCGCGGCCTTCTACGAGATCGCGAACTTCCTCCAGGCGGTCGAGCAGCTCACCGTCACCACGTTGCGCAATGTGGTGGGTTCCATGGATCTGGAGAAGACACTCACGTCACGCGACACCATCAACAGCCAACTCAGGGGCGTGCTCGACGAGGCCACCGGTAAATGGGGGCTGCGCGTGAACCGGGTGGAGATCAAGGCGATCGACCCCCCGCAGTCCATCAAGGACGCGATGCAGAAGCAGATGCGGGCCGAACGGGACAAGCGGGCCGCGATTCTCGGCGCGGAGGGGCAGCGGCAGTCGCAGATCCTCACCGCCGAGGGCGACAAGCAGGCCGCCGTCCTGCGGGCGGAGGGCAACCGAACCGCCGAGATCCTGAAGGCCGAGGGGCAGTCCCGGGCCATCGACGAGGTCTTCCAGGCCGTGCACCGCAACGACCCCGACCCGAAGCTCCTCGCCTACCAGTACCTCCAGGTACTGCCCCAGCTGGCCCAGGGGTCGGGCAGTACCTTCTGGGTCATCCCGAGCGAGGTGACCTCCGCACTCCAGGGGGTTTCCCGCGCCTTCACCGAAGCGCTGCCGCAGTCGCCCGCCACCCGTGCGAAGCCCTCCGACGACGGCGTCGCCCAGGCCGCCAGCGACACGGCCCAGGCCGCGGAGGCCGCTGCCCAGGCCCTCGCCGACGCGGCCCAGGCCAACGGTGTGACGGCCGAGGCGCTGAACCCCCGCCCCCGGGCCGAGGAACGGTGAGAGCCAGGGGACCACAGGGCGGCCGGCCCGACCGGCCCGCGGCTCGCCCCCGCGCGGTGCCGTTCAGCGCAGGGAAGCCGCCACCAGCCTGCCGATCTCCGCGTCCGACACGCTTCCGCCGTGCACGAGACGGTCGAAGACCAGTCCGTCCACACAGGTCAGCAAGGTCACGGTGCGCTCCTCGGCGTCCGCGAGCCCTTGGGCCGCGAGGAAGTCGCGTACGGCGTTCCGGGCGGCGTTCTCGCGCGGGCGGAGGATCTCCCGCAGTTCGGGGTGGTGCACGCTCTCGATGGCGCAGGCGTAGCGAGCGAGGGAACGCCGTCGCCCGTCCCCGGTGAGGCGCCGTTCGACGAGCGCGCTGATCCCGGCCACCACCTGGCCGGCGTCCCGCGGCACCGGGGTCTCCTGCCCCATCTCGTGCAGTTCCGCCTGGTCGAGGGCGACCAGGCGCCGGACCAGTGCCGTGAGCAGTGCCTGGCGGGTGCGGTAGTACGCGGACGTGGAGCCGGGCGGCAGGCCCGCCGCCCGGTCCACCGCGCGATGGGTCAGTCCGCGCAGCCCGGACTCGGCGAGCACGCCGATGGCCGCGTCGGCGAGATGGGTGCGTCGGTCGGTGCGCATCCCCCCTTTCTACACCTGTAGAAGCGGGGAGTACGCTTCCGCGCATGGGTTTCTACATCTGTAGAAACAGCTACGGCAGGCTGACTGAGGAGGTCCGGGGATGGGCGGCGGCAACGCGGTGGTGGTCGGCGGGGGGATCGGCGGACTGGCCGCCGCGCTCGGACTGCGCCGGATCGGCTGGGAGGTGACGGTCGTCGAACGCGCTCCCGTCCTCGCCGACGTGGGCGCGGGCATCTCCCTGCATGCCAACGGCATCCGCGCCCTGGACGCCCTCGGCGTCGGCACGGCCGTACGCGCGGCGGCGCGGCCCCAGTACACCGGAGGCACTCGCGTCCCCGGCGGCGGATGGCTGGCCCGGATGGACGGGGCCGCGCTCGAACGGGAGCTGGGCACGCCGATCGTCGGCATTCCCCGCGCCGAGCTGCACCGGCTGCTGCGGTCGGCGCTGCCGTCCGCGTGCCTCGTCGTCGGGGCCGAGGTCAGGTCCGTCGACCGCACCGGTGCCGGCCGGGTGCGGGTTCCCGTGGGGGACGAGGTGCTGGAGACAGACCTGGTCGTGGCCGCCGACGGCGTGCGCAGCGGGCTCCGCGCCCAGCTGTTCCCGGACCATCCCGGCCCGGCCTACAGCGGGTCGACGGTACTGCGCGCCATCACGGAGCACCCCGTCGCGCTGGACACCGACTTCGAACTGACCTGGGGCAGGGGCGCCGAGTTCGGCCACATCGCGTTCACCGACGGCCGGGCCGAGTGGCACGCGGTCCTCAACTCCCCGCCCGGCCTGCGGTATCCGGACGCCCTCGCCGCGATGCGGCGCCGCTTCGGCGGCTGGCACGACCCGATCCCCGCACTGCTGGACGCGACCCGCCCCGACGCCGTGCTGCACCACGACATCCACGAACTGGTGACCGCGCTGCCGTCCTTCACCGCCGGCCGGGTCGTCCTGCTCGGAGACGCGGCGCACGCCATGACCCCGAACCTCGGCCAGGGCGCCTGCCAGGCACTGGAGGACGCGGCGACGCTGGCCGCCGCGCTCGCCACCGAGCCGGGCGTCGACTCCGCGCTCACCCGATACGACGCCGAGCGCCGCCCGCGCAGCCAGTCCGTCGCCCGCGCCGCCCGCCAGGCCGGCCGGATGGGGCAGCAGCTGTCCAGCCCACCGGCCGTCGCCCTGCGCAACACCGCGCTCCGGCTGGCCCCCTCCCGCGCGACCGTCCGCACCATCCTGCGGCACGCCGACTGGACACCGCCGCGCCTGGGCTGACCCGCCGCGGCACCGCGGCGGCAACCCGACCGCGGTGGGCACAGGATGCCGGGTCCGGAGGGGGACGGGCCCCTGTCGTGACTGAGCGAAAGAGAAGGGGGCCGGGGGTGCTGGAACGGCTGAACCAGGCCATGGAACACATCGAGTCGCATCTCGACCAGCAGATCGACGTGGCCGAACTCGCGCGCGTCGCGCTGACGTCGGAGTACCACTTCCGGCGCATGTTCTCCGCGCTGTCCGGCATGCCGCTGTCGGACTACATCCGCCGGCGGCGGCTGACGGTCGCGGGCGCGGAGGTGCTCGCCGCGGACCGCACACTGCTGGACGTCGCGATCCGCTACGGCTACGGGTCGGGGGAGGCCTTCGCGCGGGCGTTCCGTGCCATGCACGGCGTGGGCCCGGGCGAGGCCCGGCGCACCGGTGCGGTGCTGCACTCCCAGCCCCGGATGTCCTTCCGGCTCGTCGTCGAAGGGGGCAGCAGCATGCGCTACAGGATCCAGGACAAGGACGAGTTCCGCGTCGTCGGCAGGAAGGCCCGGGTCCCCCTGGTCCACGAGGGGGTCAACCCGGCGATCGCCGACTTCGTCCGGGGCATCGGTCCCGAGACGCTGGAGCGCGTCACGGCACTGTCCGACCAGCAACCGGAGGGTGTCGTCGGAGTGTCCGACCGGATCGACCCCAGCCGGGCGGAGGGCACCGAACTCGACTACTACCACGGCGTGGTGACCCGCGCCGAGGCACCCGCCGGCCTGGACGTCCTCCGGGTGCCGGCCGGCACGTGGGCCGTGTTCGAGAACACCGGTCCGTTCCCGCACGCACTGCAGTACCTGTGGCGGGACGTGTTCACGCAGTGGTTCCCGTCGAACCCGTACCGGAGCAGGCCCGGGCCCGAGATCCTGCGGGTGCGCCTGTCCGAGGACGGGAAGCGGGCGGACGCGGAGCTGTGGGTCCCCGTGGAGCGGACCACCGCCTGAGTGCTCAACCGACGGCCGGCCCGCTGACGAGCCGGCCGTCGGCGTCGTAGGGCCAGACGTTGGTCCGGCAGCCGTGCAGGCCCTTGATCTGCTGCATCATCACCGGCGCGGGACGCCCGGGGCCGGGGCACCCCACGTGGCCGTGGCCGAGGAAGTGCCCGACCTCGTGGTTGATGATCAGGGCACGGTAGGACGTCACGTCGTCCGCGTAGTACTCGGTCGCCAGCAGCCACCGCTTGAGGTTGACCATGACGTCCTGCCCCACGTTGCAGTTGACCTCGCCGCCGGTGTCCAGACCGTACTGGCCGCATATGTCGTCCACCGTCGCCGCCGTGGCGAGGCGTACCCGGAAGTCGGACGCGCCGCCGGACACCCGCCGGAACCCCACCTTCCCGTCGGCCGTCCAGCCCCGTTCGTCGGCGAGGACACGCTCGACCTCGGTCGCGACGTCCCGCGGCGAGATGCCGATGCCGTCCTCGACCTGGACCACGTAGGTCAGTGTCCGTCCGCTCCCTCCGACCCGGTCACCGTCGCCGCCGGCGGTGGCGAACGTCCCGGGGCCCGAGGCCGGGATGGAGGCGGGGTCGGGGCCCTTCTCCTTCTCGTCCCTCTCCGTCCCGTCCCCCTTCTCCTCGCCTTCTTCCTTTTCGTCCCCCTTCTTCCTCCCGTCCTCGACGGCCTCGCGCGACACCTGCCGTTCGGACGCCGGGGACGAACCGGGGGAGTGCTCCTCGCGCCCCGCCGAAGAGGCACCGGCGGCGTCGTCGGAGGCCGCCGACCGCTCCTGGAGGGCCAGACCGCCGACGAAGAGCAGAGCGGTGCCGGCCGCCAGTCCCGCCCACAGGAGCGGCGGCTTCCCGCCCCGTCTGCGGCGGGTGCTCTTCCGACGGCGGTGGCGACGGGGCGCGCCGGAGGACGGCGAGGGCGCCGATCGGTGCTCGTTCATGATCACGCAGCGTGCCCCGGCAGTGTGATCGGACGTGGACGGCTTCTGGACCGCTGTGTAACAGCCGCCACCCGCGCGGGGGTGGCCGCCCGCCGATGCGCATACTGAGCTCCATGCCACGGGTCCTGATCATCGAAGACGACCGCGCCGTCCGGGAGGGCGTCCGCCTCGCCCTGCGCCGCCAGGGACACGACGTCGCCGCCGCCGTCACCGGCGAGGACGGACTGGAGCAGCTGCGTTCCTTCAGGCCCGACGCCGTGGTCCTCGACCTGATGCTGCCGGGCATGTCCGGCCTCGAGGTGTGCCGCCGCATACGCGCCCACCACCAGGTGCCGATCATCATGGCCACCGCCCGCGGTGACGACGCGGACATCGTGGTCGGCCTGGAGGCCGGAGCGGACGACTACGTGGTCAAGCCGGTCCGCGCCCGCGTCCTGGACGCACGCATCCGCGCGGTGCTGCGCCGCGTGGGCGGCGCGTCGGACGGCCACGCCACGCCCCGCGTCGAACACCACGGTGACCTGGTCATCGACCGGGCCGGGCTGACCGTCACCCACCAGGGACGGCCCGTCGCCCTCGGCCCCTCCGAACTGCGACTGCTGCTCACGCTGTCCGCCTCGGCCGGGCAGGTGTTCAGCCGCCAGCAGCTCCTGGAAGCGGTGTGGGAGCACGACTACCACGGGGACGCCCGGCTCGTGGACGCCTGCGTCAAGCGCCTGAGGGCCAAGATCGGCGAGCCCGCGGGGCAACCGCGTCACGTCCACACCGTGCGCGGCTTCGGCTACCGGTTCGGCGCCCGGTGAGGGTTCCGCGGATGCCGCGCGCGCTGGGCGGGCTGCGCGTGCGGCTGGTGGTGGCCTTCACCCTCGTCGCCGTAGTGGCCACGGTGACCGCCGGCGCGCTGACCTTCCGTGAGGCACGTACCGGGGTCCTGCAGCAGAGCCAGGACACGGTGATCGAGGACTTCCGGGACCGGGTCAACACCCTGGTCGCCCAGTACCGGTTCCCGCCGGAGGAGTCCGACCTGCGGGCACTCGCCGCCGACGTGGCGCGCGGCGGACGGTCCGGGCAGTGGCGTGTGCTGGCCGCCTACCGGGGGAAGAGCGCGACGTCCGCCCCCGGAGACGAGTTCGGCGAGCTGTCCCCGGCGATGCGCGAGTCCGTGCGCTCCCGCCGGGCCACGGTGTTCCAGCGGGTCTCGCACCACGGCCGCCCCGCCCTCGTCGTCGGCATGCCGGTCACCTTCGACGGCACGTACAGCACCGAGCGGCGGGCCTCCGGGCTGGAGATCTACCTCACCGTGCCGCAGCGGGAGGAACAGGGCTACGTCGACGCCCTGGTCTCCGCCATCGAACGGGCCACCGTGCCCGCCCTGGTCCTGGCCGTCCTGATCGCCCTCCTGGCCGCGCGCGGGGTGCTGCGGCCCGTGCGGGCACTGCGCCGGGCGACCCGCAGCATCGCCGAGGGCCGCCTGGACACCAGGCTCACGGTGCAGGGTTCCGACGAACTGGCCGATCTGTCCCGCACCTTCAACGAGACGGCCGCGGCGCTGGAGGGGTCGGTCGCCGAGCTGCGGCGCATGGAGGCCGGCGCCCGTCGCTTCGCCGCGGACGTCTCGCACGAACTGCGCACGCCACTGGCGGCGATGTCGGCGGTGACCGACGTGCTGGACGAGGACGCGGCCGGCCTGGACGACGACACCGCCATGGCCGTCCGCCTCATCAGTGAGGAGACGACGAAACTGGCCGCTCTGGTGGACGACCTGATGGAGATGTCCCGGTTCGACGCGGGTGCGGCCGCCCTGCACCTGGACGAGATCGATCTCGCCGAGTCCGTACGACGCACGCTCGCCTCCCGGGGCTGGCTGGACACGGTGGAGACGAGCCTGCCGGAACCGGGCGCGCTGCGCGGCCGGGTCGACCCGCGCCGCCTCGACGTCATCGTCGCCAACCTCGTCGCCAACGCCCTGCGCCACGGCGCTCCCCCCGTCCGTCTGCGCCTCTACGGGGAGGACGACCCCCGAGCGGGACGGCGGGCGGTCGTCGCCGTCAGCGACGGCGGGGACGGCATCCCCGACAGCGTCCTGCCCCATGTCTTCGACCGCTTCTACAAATCGGACAGCGCCCGCACCCGGAGCGAGGGCAGCGGCCTCGGGCTGGCCATCACCGCGGAGAACGTACGCCTGCACGGCGGCACCGTCCGGGCGGCCAACCAACCGCACGGCGGCGCCGTCTTCACGGTCGTCCTCCCGCTGCGACCCGACGGCGCGGAGGACCGGACGACGCAGTCGGCGAAGGAGGACCGGCCATGAACCCGCCGACGCCGCCCCGGGCGGCCACGACGACCCCGAGGACCGGTCCGGCCGGCGGGCGCGCCGGCGGCAGCGCCCGGCGCACGCTCCCCCTCCTGCTCGCGACGCTCCTCCCGCTCAGCGCCTGCGGCATCCCCGCGACCGGTGTGGTCGAGGCGGGCGAACCCGCGACCGGCGTCCGGGGACCGGGCAGCACCCTCGCCCCCTCCGAGTCCGCACCCGCGGCGGTACCCGTTGCCACGGCCCTGCTCTACTTCGTCGCCGACGGCGCACTGGTGCCGGTCCCCCGCCCGGTGCCCGGCGCGACCGGCCTCGCCGGCACCGTACTCATGCTGTTCGAGGGACCGGACGGCCAGGAGCGGGGGCAGGGCCTGACGACCGAACTGCCACCGGCCGCCGTGGCGCCCACCGTCCGGACCGACGGAACGGCGGTCACCGTCCACCTGCCCGAGCGCACGGAGAGCCTCAGCGACACGGCCGTCGACCAGTTGGCCTGCACGGTCGCCGTCGCCCGGCTGCGCCAGGACCCGGAGCTGGGGAGCGCTCAGGTGACCGTGGAGCAGCCCGGCGGCCGGCTGGCGGGCCGGTCCAGTGACGACTGCCCGACCGACGCGGCCCGCAGGACCGGCGCGACGAGCGGTGCCGGTGGCACCGGCGGAGACTGACGGCTCACAGGCAACCCGAAGGTTCTTCTTTCCCTCCTCCTCCCACGAGGGGCGTCCGCACGGGCGGAACCCCGACCCGGAGTATTGAGGAGCGGATTCTTGATACGTGCCCGAAAGACATGGGCCGCCGCGATAGCGGTGCTGACGGTGGTGGGAGTGGCACCCGCCGCGGCACAGGCCCAGCCGCAGCCGCCCGGCGCCACGTCCGGCCAGGCGGCACCCGCCGGCACCGCCGGCCTGCCACCGGGCTGGCGGATCACCGGCACCGGCGACGCGAAGGCGCTGGAGTGGCGCTCCCCGCGCACCGTTCCGCCCGGCGACGCACGGGTGGAGTTCCGCACCGACGGCCGGCTGCTCGGCATACCGGAGCCCGACGACGACGGACGGACCTTCCGCCTTCCCCTGGACGACACCGCACCGGCCGCGCTGAACCGGCCGACGGACTTACAGGTCGTGTCCGGCGGACGCCGGCTGGACGAGGAGCCCGGCGCCGCCGGCCAGGAGCGCCGCCCCGCCGGCTCGCCCCCGGCGAAACTCCCGCCCCAGCTCCCCGCCGGCGCCGTCGACCCCGGCACCCCGGGACGGTTCGCCACGACCACCGGCGAGTACACGCTCGACTCGGTCCGGCTGCCCGGCCTCCCCGCCCCGGTCGAGATGCGCGGCGTGGTCGTCGCCCCCGAGGGAGCGACCGGCAAGCGCCCGCTCGCGCTCTTCCTGCACGGCCGCCACGCCACCTGCTACGTCCCCGGCCAGGGCGAGGACGCCGTCACGATCGACTGGCCCTGCGCCGGCGACGCCCAGCCCATCCCCAGCCACCGCGGCTACCTCCAGGACCAGAAACTGCTGGCCTCCCAGGGCTATGTGACCGTCTCGATCTCCGCCAACGGCATCAACGGCCAGGACGCCGAGATCGAGGACGCCGGCGCCCAGGCCCGCTCGACGCTGGTCCGCACGCACCTGGCCCGCTGGGCGGACTGGGCCGCCCGGCCCTCCACCGCGCCGCCGGCCGTACGCCAAGGCCCGAAGGCCGACCTGTCCCGGGTGCTGCTCGTCGGCCACTCGCGCGGCGGCGAGGGCGTCGACCGCGCCGCCATGGACAGCCTCTACGCCCCGCCCGCGAGCCAGGGCGGCCGGCCGGGGCGCACCCGCTGGAACATCCGCGGCACCGTGCTCATCGGCCCCACCGCCTTCGGTCAGAACCCGGTACCCGACGTGCCGTCGCTGACGATCCTGCCGGGCTGCGACGGCGACGTCGCCGACCTCCAGGGACAGCTGTACGTCGACGGCACCCGCGGGGTGAGCCGGGGCCGGGCGCTGCACAGCGCCGTCCACATCACGGGCGCGAACCACAACTACTTCAACAGCGAGTGGACGCCCGGTCAGGCGCAGGCGCCCGCCAACGACGACTTCTGGGAGGACGAGGAGAACCGCGACCCGGTCTGCTCCGTGGGCAGCCCCACCCGGCTCACCGCCGACCAGCAGCACCGGGCAGGCGCGACCTACATCGCCGCCGCCGCACGGCTGTTCGTCGCCGGTGACGACCGGGTGCGCGAGCTGATCGACGGCACGGGCCGCCGCGCCCCCTCGGCCGACCCCGCACGGGTGCTGACGCACGCGGTGGGGGCCGGCCGCGGCGCCGGATTCCTGCCGGACGCCGGGGTGAAGGTGACCGGCGGCCGTCTGTGCTCGGCCGTCGACCCCGACCCGAGCGCCGCCTGCCTCGACGAGAACGCGAGTGGTTACTCACCGCACTTCGCGTACTGGCAGCCGGAACGCGAGACCGGCCGCAGCGCGATCGCCCTGGACTGGTCCGCACCGGGCACCGCGACCCGGATCCGTCCCGGCGCCCCCGTCTCCCTGAAGGGCGCGAAGAGCCTGGCCCTGCGCGTCATCGTGCCGCCGAACAGCACCGGCACCCGGCTCGACGTCTCCGTCACCGACGCCACGGGCAGGCGAGCCACCCTCGGCCGTGTCGGCGCCGAGGGACTTCCGGGCAGTGAACGCATTGCGTCCTACTGGGCGCAGGAACTGCGCGTACCGCTCACCGCCGCCGAGCGCGCCGGAGTCGACCTGGGGCGCGTCACCTCGCTGGAACTGACGCCCCGTAACCGCGCGGGCAAGGCATGGCTGATGGACGCCTACGCGTGGCAGGCGGGCACCCCCCAGGTGCGGCCGGCCCCGCTGGCCCGTGTCGACATCGGCCGGATCAGGGTCAAGGAGGGCGACTCGGGCGTGCGTACGTACCACGTGCCGGTGCGCGTGTCGGGCAAGAACGGCGGCACGGTCCGCATGTACGTCACGGACCCGGCCACCGGAACCGCGCGGGACCGCCTGGTGACCGTCCGTCCCGGCGGCCCCGGCATCGACGTCGCCGTGAAGGTGACGGGCAACAAGCGCTACAGCAGGGACGCCTCCCACGACGTGCTGGTGAAGGCGGTACGAGGCTCGGTCGTCGGTTCCTACGTCGGCGGCGTCACGGCCGAGAACGACGACCCGATGCCCGGGATCAGCGTGACGCCGGTCGCCGACACGGTCACCGAGGGACAGCTGCTGCACTGGCGGGTCTCGCTGTCGGAGCCCGCCGACGTGGACCTGAACACGTTGCTGGTGCCGGTGCCGGACGACACCCGTGCCGAGCTGTCCACCAAGGACGTCGACCAGGACTGGCTGCGGGAGATGATGGGGGAGATCCCCGACGGGGAGGTTCCGCTCTCCCGGCTGGAGTACTTCGCGCTGTGGGCCTCGGTCCCGCCCGGCGAGACCAGCACCGAGGTGGCGGTGCCCACGATCCGCGACGAGGTCACCGAGCCCGCGGAGCACATCGGTTTCCAGAGCATCGACGACGAGGGCGAGCCGCAGGGCCCGCTGCTGACCGGCACCGTGCGCGACGCCTCGTAGCCCGAACCCGCACCCGGGTCCGGACCCGAACCCGCACCCGGGTCCGGACCCGACGCCGTCCGGTCCGGACCCGCGTGCCCGTGGCGGACGCCGGCGGTACCCGCCAGGTGGCCCATCCGACGTGACGCGAGGGCACTGCGGTGTTCTCCCGGGCCCACACCGTCTGAGCTGGGCGGACACGCGCCGGACGGCTTCCGGGCGGCGGAGGGGCCGGACGCCCGGCGCCGCTCCCGGCGTGGCCGTGCGGCCGGGCCCGCGACGCCTGGGTACCCTCCGGCGCATGGCGGTGGACAGGAGGACCGAACCGCCGCGCCGGGCACCGGCGCGGTCGCGGACGAACCGCACGCTCGGACGGGCCCTGGCGCGCTGGGCGACGACGACCGATCACAAAGTGATCGGCAATCTCTACATGACGACGTCCTTCGGGTTCTTCCTCTTCGGTGGCGTCCTCGCCCTGCTGATGCGCAGCGAACTGGCCCGCCCGGGACTCCAGCTGTTCAGTGCCCAGCAGTACAACCAGCTCTTCACCGTGCACGGCACGATCATGATGCTGCTGTTCGCGACCCCGCTGTTCGCCGGGTTCACCAACGCCATCATGCCGTTGCAGATCGGCGCCCCGGACGTGGCGTTCCCCCGGCTCAACGCGCTCTCGTACTGGCTGTACCTCTTCGGCGGCCTGATGGTGGTGGCCGGGTTCCTGACCCCCCAGGGAGCGGCCGCCTTCGGCTGGTTCGCCTACGCGCCGCTGAACAGCGCGGTGTTCAGCCCCGGCCCGGGCGGCGACCTGTGGACCATGGGGCTCGTGGTCACCGGCGTGTCCACCACACTCGGCGCGGTCAACTTCATCACCACCATCCTGTGCCTGCGCGCCCCCGGCCTGACCATGTTCCGGATGCCGATCTTCACCTGGAACGTGCTCTTCACGTCCATCCTGGTACTGCCCGCCTTCCCCGTGCTCACCGCCGCGCTGCTCGCGCTGGAGGCGGACCGGAAGTTCGGCGCGCGCATCTTCGACGCCCCGCACGGCGGGGCGCTGCTGTGGCAGCACCTGTTCTGGTTCTTCGGCCATCCCGAGGTGTACATCGTGGCACTGCCGTTCTTCGGCATCGTCTCCGAGATCATCCCGGTCTTCAGCCGCAAGCCGATCTTCGGCTACCTCAGCCTGATCGGCGCCACGATCGCCATCACGATGCTGTCCGCCGTGGTGTGGGCCCACCACATGTTCGCCACCGGGGCCGTGCTGCTGCCCTTCTTCTCCCTCATGTCGTTCCTCATCGCCGTGCCGACCGGGGTGAAGTTCTTCAACTGGATCGGCACCATGATGCGCGGCTCGCTGTCCTTCGAGACACCCATGCTGTGGTCGGCCGGCTTCCTGGTGACCTTCCTGCTCGGCGGCATGAGCGGCGTCCTCATCGCCTCACCGCCGCTGGACTTCCATCTGACGGACTCGTACTTCATCGTCGCCCACCTGCACTACGTGCTGTTCGGCACGGTCGTCTTCGCGATGTTCGCCGGCTTCTACTTCTGGTGGCCGAAGTTCACCGGGAGACTCCTCGACGAACGCCTCGGGAAGGTCCACTTCTGGACGCTCTTCGTCGGCTTCCAGACCACGTTCCTCGTCCAGCACTGGCTCGGTGAGGAGGGCATGCCCCGCCGCTACGCCGACTACCTGGCCGCGGACGGCTTCACCGTCCTGAACACCGTCAGCTCCATCGGCTCCTTCCTGCTCGGCCTGTCCACGCTGCCGTTCCTCTACAACGTGTGGCGCACCCGCCAGTACGGCGCGCGCGTCGAGCACGACGACCCCTGGGGCTACGGACGCTCCCTCGAATGGGCCACCTCCTGCCCGCCGCCGCGGCACAACTTCACGTCGCTGCCCCGGATCCGCTCCGAGTCCCCGGCGTTCGACCTGCACCACCCCGACATCAGCCGGCACGACCAGAGGCACGTGCAGTGAGGACCGAAGCGCGTCTGTTCACCGGCGTGGCGGCCTTCTTCGCCGTCACCGCGGCCGGCTACGGCTGGTTCTCCGCCGAGCCCGCCGGCACCGTGGCCCTGGCCGTCTCCTTCCTGATGGCCTCCCTCGTCGCGTTCTTCCTGCACGTGCAACACCGCAGGCGCGGCCCGCGGGCGCAGGACCTCCCGGACGCCGAGGTCGTGGACGCCGCGGGCCCACTGGACTTCTTCCCGCCGCACAGCCCCTGGCCCGTCACGGCCGCACTGGGCGCCGTCGTCCTCGCGGTCGGCGTCGTCTACGGCCTGTGGCTCGTACTGATCGGCTTCGGCGTGCTCGCCCTCGCCGTCTGCGGCCTGGTCTTCCAATACGCCGGCCGGGGCGCTCAGCGCTCCACCTCGCGCGAGGAGGACCCCGGCCCGGGCCCCGCCTCCCCCTCCTCACCGTCGACCCGGTCGCCGTAGTACCACTCGCTGAGCGTCGCCCGCAGCCGTCCCACGTGCGGTGCGGGGGCGTCGGACGCCGTCGGCGCGAGCGGCTCGGGCTCCTTCGCCGAGCCCAGCACGTACCGCTCCTCGGCGTCGAGCGGTTCGTGGCTCTCGACGTAGCCGCCCGCCAGCGTCTGCCGCAGCTCGCCCGTCTCCTCGCCCTCGGCCAGCCGGCCCCGGTCCCGTTCCCGCAGCGCGAGGCAGACGCGCTTGGTCACCAGGAAGGCGACCAGGGGCAGCAGGACCAGGGAGATCCGGAAGACCCAGGTCAACAGGTTCAGCGAGACGTCGAAGGTGAAGGCGAGGATGTCGTTGGCGCCCGCGAGCAGGAGGACCGCGTAGAAGTAGATCGCGGCGACGCCCAGCCCGGTCCGCACGGGCTTGTCCCGAGGCCGGTCGCACAGATGGTGCTCGTCGTGGTCCCCCGTCACCCAGCCCTCGAAGAACGGGTAGGCGTACAGCACCGCGAACAGGGCCCCCGGCAGCACGACCGCGGGCACCAGCACGTTCCACATGACGGTGTGGCCCGCCACCGCCGTCTCGAACGGCGGCATCAGCCGCAGCGCCCCCTCCAGGAAGCCGACGTACCAGTCCGGCTGCGAGCCCGTGGAGACGGTGTCGGGACGATAGGGGCCGTACGCCCAGATCGGGTTGACCTGCGCCACCGCCGCGAGCACCGTCAGGACGCCGAAGACCATGAAGAACAGGCCGGTGGAGTTCGTCATGAACTGGGGGAACATCGGCTTGCCCACCGCGTTGCGCCGGGTGCGGCCGCGTCCCGCCCACTGGGTGTGCTTCAGGTAGACGACCAGGAACAGATGGAGCGTGAGCAGGGCCAGCAGGAGTCCGGGGAGCAGCAGGATGTGCAGCGAGTACAGCCGCGGGATCAGGTCGTGGCCGGGATACTCGCCGCCGAACGCGAACATGCTGACGTACGTCCCCACCACCGGGAGGGAGAGCATGATCCCCTGCGCGATGCGCAGCCCCGTCCCGGACAGCAGGTCGTCGGGGAGCGAGTAGCCCGCGAAGCCCTCGGCGAGCGCCAGCACGAACAGGGTCAGGCCGATCAGCCAGTTGACCTCACGCGGTCGGCGGAACGCTCCGGTGAAGAAAATCCGCAGCAGATGCACCCCGATGGCCGACAGGAACACCAGGGCCGCCCAGTGGTGCACCTGCCGGATCAGCAGCCCGCCGCGCACGTCGAAACTGATGTCCACCGTCGAGCGGTACGCCTCCGACATGGTCACCCCGAGCAGGGGCTCGTAGGAGCCGTCGTAGACGACCTGCGTCATCGAGGGCTTGAAGAACAGGGTCAGCCAGACACCGGTCAGCAGCAGCACGACGAAGCTGTAGAGGGCGATCTCGCCCAGGAGGAAGGACCAGTGCTCCGGGAAGGCCTTGCGCAGCAGCCGTCCGCCCTCGGAGACGGGGAGCCGCCCGTCGGCCCAGGTGACGGTGTGTTCGCCCGCGTGGCGGGCCCGCGCGCCCGCGCGGGCCCTCGTCCTCTTCAGCAGCACGGCGCATGGGTTCCCCCGCACCCGTGCCGGAAACTACTCCGTGTTCATGTGCGGTCACCCTTCGGCTTGCCCCGCTGGTCCGGTGTGCCGTGCGGTGGCGGGGAGAACGGCTGCGGGGACGTCGCGGGCGTCACGGGGGAACCGGTGCGGCCCCGGCTCTGCTCGGGGCGTACCGCGCCGGGGTCCCCCGAGGACGGCTCGGCACCGGACCGCAACTGTTCCAGGCGGCTCGCCAGTACCTCCGTGGCCGGGCGGCGGTCGGCGTGCGACCGCTCGTACGCCAGCAGTTCCTCCACGTCGTCCGCGCCCAGCGACCGGATCCGGCTCTCCAGCCCACCGATCGGCAGATGGTCGTAGTCGGGCAACGGCAGGTTGTCGCGAGCGGGATCGGCCATGGTTCTCACTTCCCTGTGTACGTCGTCCTCGGGTCAGCGTCCGCCCGGCCCGCCGCTGCCGAACGATCCGCTGCTGCCCTCGTCCCAGCGGGGCCGCTCCTGCCCGGAGGCGGTACGGCTGCCCTGATGCCCCATGTCGTGCGGCAGCGTCCGCTCGTCGCTCCTGGGCATCTCGTCGGGCTCCCGCCGCTCCCTCACCTCGCGGACGGGTCCCCCGTCGGGCATACGCGGCTGCTCCTGCGGACTCGGCGGCGGTGACTCCCGGCGCTTCTGCCTGCTGCCGAACGCGAACGCGCCGATCAGCAGGGCCGCGACCACGACAGCCGCGACGATCAGACCGATACCGAGCGCGCCCGAGCCCGCGGCCAGGTCCATCCATGCGTTCGTCATGAGCCGCGGGTACCCCGGGACCACGCCACGAACCCGCTCAGCCCGAGCGGGCCGCTCGCGTCTGCGAACGGTTGGCCTTCCTGATCGCCGTCAGCAGCTCCGCCTTCGACATCCGTGACCGTCCCTGGACGCCGAGCTGCCGGGCGAGGCCGTACAGGTGCTCCTTCGAGGCCTTCTCATCGACGCCCTCGCCGCTGCGCCCGCCCTGCCCCCGCGGCCGCGCCGACCGCGGGTCGGAGGGACCCTTGCGGCCGCCCTCCTTGCGCTCCCAGTGGTCGCCGACCTTCTCGTACGTGTGCTTCAGCGCCCCGTACGCCACCCGGTGGGCCCGCTCGCCCTCGCCGTACTCCTCCACCGCCGAGTCGTGGGCCTTGATCCACGTGCGCTGGGCCTCCCTCGGGGAGCGCTCCAGGGTCGACGGCAGTTCCTGTCGTCCCGGCATGTCGTACACCTCCGTGCGTCGTCGCGGTGCCGCCGGCGTCGGCGTCGGCGTCGGCGTCGGCGTAGGGAGAGTGCACGGGTGCCCTCCGGCCCACCCGGAAAACGGGCCGGAACCCTTGGGAACACAGGGTGCGGCGGGTTTGGCGCCGCCCGCAGCGGCAACCCGCGCGGTGTGACATCGACGACTTCCCAGCAGGAACTGTTCCGCTTCCTGGAGGACCGCTTCGCCTGCGCGCAGGCGTGCACCGAGTGCGCGCGGGCGTGCGCGCTGCGGGCGAGCCTCGTGGACCCGGACGGGACCGAGAACCAGGAGCTCGTACGCCGCACGGGCATCATGTGCGCGGAGGTCTGCGACGCGACCTGCCGGGTGCTGTCCGAACAGAACCAGGCGGACGAGGCCGCGATCCGCGTCCAGCTGGACTGGTGCCGGCAGGTGTGCCTCGAGAGCGCGCACGTCTTCGACGCGCAGCCGGGCGCCGAGGAGAGCGCGGAGGCCTGCCGTGCCTGCGCCCGGGCCTGTGGAGAGTTCCTCGCCACCCTGCGCTGAGGCCCTGTGTCCGCCGGGCGCGGAGTGTTGGCCTGCCGGTATGACGGCCGCACGTCCTGCGCCGCTCCGGATTCGTCCCCCGGTCCACCCCCTCCTGGTCCCGGCACGTGTACCGCTGTGGCGGCGGGTGGCACATCTGGCGTACGCCTCCCTACCGCCGTACGCGCACGAGCTCTACGGCGGACCGGCCCCCGCACCCGCGACCGTCACCCGGCGGCTGCGGTCCACCGGCGCCCTCCTGCGCGCGGTTCCCGCACGTCCTCGCCTGCAACTGCCGCCCCAACACATCCTGCGCGCCGTGGCACGGCTCGGTCCGGGCGCGCGCCCGGCACCGTACACACCCGGACGACGAGCCGCCATACTGACCGGGCAGGGGGAGGGCAGGGCGAGCGGAACCACGGGGGCGGGCGCAGTCATGGGGGACAGCACGCTGATCCAGGGCCGGTACCGGCTGCTCGAGCGCATCGGGCGCGGTGGCATGGGCGAGGTGTGGCGGGCCCGGGACGAGTCGCTGGGCCGGCGCGTCGCCGTCAAGTGCCTGAAGCCGCTGGGCGCGCAGGAGGACCAGTCGTTCACCCGCGTCCTGCGGGAGCGGTTCCGGCGCGAGGCGCGGGTGGCCGCCGCGCTCCAGCACCGCGGGGTGACCGTCGTCCACGACTTCGGTGAGTGGGACGGTGTGCTCTTCCTGGTCATGGAGCTGCTGGAGGGCCGAGACCTGAGCAGGCTGCTGGAGGACAACAAGCACCATCCGCTGCCGGTTCCCGACGTCCTCGACATCGCCGAACAGGTCGCCGCCGCGCTCGCCTACACCCACGACCAGGGCATCGTGCACCGCGACCTGAAGCCCGCGAACATCGTGCGGCTCGCCGACGGCACCGTGAAGATCTGCGACTTCGGCATCGCCCGGCTCGGCCACGACGTCGGGTTCACCGCCCGCCTGACCGGCACGGGCATCGCCATGGGCACCCCGCACTACATGTCGCCGGAGCAGATCGGCGGCGACGAGGTCGACCTGCGCAGCGACCTGTACTCGCTCGGCTGCGTGCTCTACGAGATCGCCACCGGGGTCCCGCCGTTCGACCTCGACGACGCCTGGGCGATCCTCGTCGGCCACCGCGACACCGCGCCCGCGCCGCCGCGCGCCCACCGCGCCGAGCTGCCCGGCTACCTGGACAGGATCATCCTGGACCTGCTGGCCAAGCGGCCCGAGCAGCGCCCGGACGACGCCCGCGAACTGGTCCGCCGCATCACGGCCGGTCGCACGGCACCGGGGCACGCGCCGACCGCGGCGGCGCCCGGGTCGGTCGGGGGCCGGGTCGCGCCGCCCTCCTGGACCCGCGGCATGACCACCGGCCCCAAGGCGACCGGCCCCGGTCCTCGCTCCACGCCCCCGGCGCCCGGGGCGGGCCTGTCCGGCGTGTGGAGCCCGCGGCCCACCGGCGACGAGGCCGCCGCACCCGTCGCCGACGAGCGGACCGACCCGGAGCCGGAGGCGGTCGCCTTGCTGACCGGGCGGCACAACGCGGGGCTGAGCCTGGGACGGCTCGGCCGCTGGGAGGAGGCCGGGGAGGTGCACCGCGCGGTGGCCGCCGAACGCGAGCGCCTGCTCGGTCCCGAGCACCCGGACACGCTCGCCAGCCGGTACGAGGTCGCCTTCACCCTCAGCCGCACCGGGCACGCCGCCGAGGCGCTGCGCGCGTACAAGCGCGTCGCCGGGGCCAGGATCCGGGTGCTGGGCCCCGACCACGCCGACACGCTCGCCGTCCGCCAGGAGATGGCGTACGTCCTGGGCCGGCTGGGCCGGCACGCCGACGCCCACCAGGTCTACGCCTCGGTCCTCGCCGCCCGCGAGCGCACCATGGGCGCCGACCACCCCGACACCCTGCGCTGCCGCCACAACCTCGCCTTCAACCTCGGCAGGCTCGGCCGCCCCGAGGACGCCCACCGCATGGCCCGCGAGGTGGCCGCCGTCCGCGCCCGCGTACTCGGCCCCGACCACCCCGACACCCTGGTCACCCGCTACGAGGTGGCCTACGAGCTCGGCCGGATGGGCCGCTGGCAGGAGGCCCTCGCCACCTACCGCGAGGTCGCCGAGGCCCGGGAGAGGGCGCTCGGCCCGGACCACCCCGACACCCTCGCCGCGCGCTACGAGATCGGCATCAGCCTGGGCCGCCTCGGGCGCAGCGCCGAAGCGCTGACGCTGTACGACGAGCTGATCGGCGATCGCACCCGCGTCCAGGGCGCCGAGCACCCCGAGACGCTGCGCGCCCGGCACGGCCTGGGCGTCAACCTCGGGCGGCTCGGCCGCTGGGCGGAGGCGCTCGCCGAGGCCCGCGAGGTGTGCGCGATCCGGGCACGGGTCCTCGGTCCCGACCACCCGGACACCCTGGTCAGCCGCCGTGAGGTCGCCGTCGGCCTCGGCTGGCTGGGCCGCTGGTCCGCCGCCCTCGCCGAGTACCGCGCGGTCGCCGCCGCCCGCGAACGCGTCCTGGGCCCGGAGCATCCCGACACCCTCGCCGGCCGCGACGACGAGGCCCACTGCCTGGAACAACTCGGCCGCGGCGCCGAAGCCGTGGAGCTCTACCGCAGGATGGCGGCCCTCCGCGGAGCGGCAGCACGCTGAGCCCGGCCCGGGCCGGGCCGGTCGGGGACGCGGTGCGGTCCGCGCCGCGCCGGGAAGGCGTCGGCCTCGCGAACCGGGTGTCGCAGTGGGCTGGCCGCCCCGGATCACGTCGTGCTACCAAGAGCCATGACCCCGCCCACCGCGCCCGCACCCCGCAGGTACGACGCCGTCGTGGTCGGCGGCGGCCACAACGGCCTGGTCGCCGCCGCCTACCTGGCCCGCGCCGGCCGCTCGGTGCTGGTGCTGGAACGGCTGGACCACACCGGGGGCGCGGCCGTGTCCACCCGACCGTTCACCGGCGTCGACGCGCGGCTGTCGCGGTACTCGTACCTGGTCAGTCTCTTGCCGAAGAAGATCGTGCGGGACCTGGACCTGGACTTCCGGGTGCGCGGGCGCACCGTCTCCTCGTACACGCCCGTCGAACGGGACGGCCGGCCCACCGGTCTTCTCGTCGGCGGGGGCGAGCGGCGTACCCGGGAGTCGTTCGCCCGGCTCACCGGCTCGCAGCGGGAGTACGCGGCCTGGCAGCGGTTCTACGGCATGACCGGCCATGTCGCCCGGCGGGTCTTCCCGACCCTCACCGAACCGTTGCCCACCCGGGAGGAGCTGCGCCGCCGGATCGACGACGAGGCGGCCTGGCGGGCCCTGTTCGAGGAGCCGATCGGTGGCACGATCGAGGAGCACTTCGCGGACGACCTGGTACGGGGTGTGGTCCTCACCGACGCGCTGATCGGCACCTTCGCCGACGCCCACGACCCCTCCCTGACCCAGAACCGCTGCTTCCTGTACCACGTGATCGGCGGTGGCACCGGCGCGTGGGACGTGCCGGTCGGCGGCATGGGCGCCCTCACCGACGCCCTGGCCGGCGCGGCACGCGCGGCGGGAGCCGTGCTCGCCACCGGGCACGAGGCGGTACGGATCGAGACGGACGGGCGAGCGGCCGAGGTCACCTACCGTTCGGCCGACGGCGAGGGCGTCGCCGCCGCGCGACACGTCCTGGTGAACGCCTCCCCGCAGGAACTGGCGGCGCTGACCGGTGCTCCACCGCCCCCGCCCGCCGAGGGCGCCCAGCTCAAGGTCAACATGCTGCTGACGCGGTTGCCGGCGCTGCGCGACCCCGCCGCCGACCCGCGGGAGGCCTTCGCCGGAACCTTCCACATCGCGGAGGGCTACGAGCAGCTCGCCACCGCGTACGCCCGGGCGGCGGCCGGCGAACCGCCCGCCGCCCCGCCCTGCGAGATCTACTGCCACTCGCTGGCCGACCCCACGATCCTCGGCCCGGACCTCGCACACCGGGGAACGCACACGCTCACCCTGTTCGGCCTGCACACGCCCGCCCGCCTCTTCGCCGGGGACAACGACGCGGTCCGTGAGGAACTGCTCAGGTCCACCCTCGCCCAGCTCGACGCCCACCTGGCCGAGCCCCTCGCGGACTGCCTGGCGACCGACGCCGAAGGACGGCCCTGCGTCGAGGCCAGGTCACCGCTCGACCTGGAACGCGATCTGCGCCTGCCCGGCGGCAACATCTTCCACCGGGCACTGTCCTGGCCCCACGCCCAGGAAGGCACCGGCCGCTGGGGCGTGGAGACCGGACGGGCGAACGTACTGCTGTGCGGGGCGGGCGCGGTGCGTGGCGGAGGGGTGAGCGGAATCCCGGGGCACAACGCGGCGATGGCGGTACTGGAACAGACGGAGCGCTGACGGACGCATGCGTCGTACGGGGCTGGGTACCGCGACATAACGGATATTCCGTATACGCGACCAGTACGGCAAGGAGCCTGTCATGGCGGAACTCAGCCCCATCGACCTGCAGAAGGCGCTCAGCGGCATGGACTACCCGGCGGACAAGAAGTCGCTCGTCGAGTGCGCCCGCAAGAACAAGGCCGACGACAAGGTCGTGAGCCGTCTCGACGGTCTCAAGGAGAACAGCTTCGACGGGCCCAACGAAGTGCAGAAGGCCGTCTTCAAGGGCTAGCGGCGCACCAGGCGCCCACCCCTCTAGTCGGCCGACGCCGTCCACCCCACCGCCTCGATCCGTGCCGCGTCCGCTGGCCGGGCGTCGTGGAACAGGACGCCGTCGGCCGACTCGGCGCGCACCCCGTCCACGTAGACCCCGCGGCCCACGTACAGCCGGTCGGTGGTGTACCGCCAGCGCAGCGTGAGCCCGTGGGCGGCCGGGAGGTCCGCCGTCAGCCGGTGCCAGACCCGGCCCGACCAGCCGGTGGCCGAACCCGCCGGGTGGTCCCGCGGTGCCTCGCCGTGGCGCGTGGTCGTGAACGGGACGGGCCGCCAGGTGGCGCCGCCGTCGGTCGTGGCCTCCAGGACGACCGCGTCCGCCCCGGGCTCGGTGTCCCACCACAGCGCGCAGCCCAGCCGCGCCCCGCCGGCGGACGTGTCCAGCGCGGGAAGGGTGAGCGTCGCCGTCGCCGACCCCGCCGTTCCGGAGAACCACGCGGTACGCCCGTGCGCGGGGCGGACCGCGACGGCCCGCGCCATGCTGGTCCCGGCCGCCACCCGGGGCGCCGAACCGGAGCGCCAGGCGCGCACCGGGTGGACGGAGTTGCCCAGGACGACGAGGAACGAGTCGGTCGTCGGGTCGAGCACCAGCGAGGTACCCGTGAAGCCGGTGTGCCCGGCCGTGCGCGGGGTGGCCATGGCGCCCATGTACCAGTGCTGGTACAGCTCGAAGCCGAGGCCGTGCTCGTCGCCGGGGAAGTCGGTGTTGAAGTCGGTGAACATCAGCTCCACCGACTCCGGCCGCAGGATGCGCGCCCGGCCGTAGGAACCGCCGTTGAGCAGCGTACGGCCGAGCACCGCCAGGTCCCAGGCGCAGGAGAACACCCCCGCGTGGCCCGCGACACCGCCGAGGCTGAAGGCGTTCTCGTCGTGCACCTCGCCCCACACCAGGCCGCGGTCGAGGCCGGACCAGGGCTTGCGCGCGTCCTCCGTGGCGGCGATCCGTGGCCTCCAGGAGGCGGGCGGGTTGTAGCGGGTGCGGTCGAGACCGAGCGGGGCGGTGATCTCGTCGCGCAGCAGGACGTCCAGGGTGCGACCGGTGACCTTCTCCAGCACCAGCTGGAGCGAGATCATGTTGAGGTCCGAGTAGAGGTACGCGGTGCCGGGCGGGCTGACCGGCGCCTCGTCGAAGAGGAGCCGCACCTTCTCCTCGTGGGTCGGCGCGCTGTACAGCGGGACCCACGCCCGGAACCCCGAGGTGTGCGTCAGCAGGTGACGGACGGTCATGCCCTGCTTGCCCGCACGGCCGAAGCCGGGCAGGTACGCGGCGACCGGCGCCGCCAGCTCCAGCGCGCCCCGCTCCAGCTGCTGCACGGCGAGGATCGAGGTGAACAGCTTGGAGATCGACGCGAGGTCGAAGACGGTGTCCTCGGCCATGGGTATCTGCTCCGCGGCAGGGAACTCGACGCCGGTGTCGGTCTCCTCGTCGTAGGCCCGGTAGCGCACCGCCATGCCGATCGGTTCGTGCAGCGCCACCGTGCCGCCCCGGCCGGCGAGCAGCACGGCACCGGCGTACCACGGGTGCCTGGGGGAGGGGCCGAGGAACGCCTCGGCGTCGGTGACGAGTTGCCGCAGGTGTCCGGGGAGCAGTCCGGCGCGCTCGGCGGATCCACGCCGCAGAGTCGGGCGGCGGCCCCCGTCCGCGACGGCCTCGGCGGGGCCGGCCGCGAACGGGGCGATGGCCAGGGCGCCGCCCAGGGCCAGGGCGCCGGCGCCGAGTCGCCGCCGAGTGAATCCGCTCGTCACCTGTCCGGCCATCGAAGGGTCTCCCGCCACCGAAGCTGAAAGTATCTTTCCCGGATCGCCGTGCGGAGTGAAACTTTCCTGTCAGCGACGGGGCGTGTCAATGGGTCGCGCGGTGGCCGTCGTGCGCGCGGTCGCGCCGTGACGGCCGCACGGGGGCGGTGGCCGCTCCCGCCGCCCGCCGCCGACGGCCGACTCGCGCGGCCCCACGGCGCGCGGTCCCGGCTCCGCCCGCCACGACCCGCGCGCACGTGCCTTGACCCACCCCGCCGACCGGCCGAGGATCAGGTCATGACGCCCGGACACGGCAGCACGGTCGACGGGATGCTGCGGCGCAGCGCCCGACGTACGCCGACGCGCGTCGCGGTGGAGTACCGCGACCGCTCCTGGACGTACGGGGAGCTCGACACCGCCGTCTCCCGCGCCGCGAGCGTCCTGCTGGAGCGGGGACTGACCCCGGGAGACCGGGTCGGCGCCTACGGGCACAACTCCGACGCCTACCTGATCGCCTTCCTGGCCTGCGCCCGCGCGGGCCTGGTGCACGTCCCGGTCAACCAGAACCTGACCGGCGACGACCTGGCCTACGTCGTCGGCCAGTCCGGCAGCAGGCTGGTCCTCACCGACCCCGGCCTCGCCGCACGGCTCCCCGGCGACGTCCGCGCGCTGGCCCTGCGCGACACCGGCGACTCGCTCCTCGCCCTGCTGGCCACGGCGCCCGCGTACGACGGCCCCGAGCCGGGCGGCGAGAACCTGGTGCAGCTGCTCTACACCTCGGGCACCACCGCACAGCCCAAGGGCGCGATGATGACCCACCGGGCGCTGGTGCACGAGTACCTGAGCGCCATCACCGCCCTGGACCTCGGCGCGGGCGACCGCCCCGTGCACGCGCTCCCGCTCTACCACTCGGCGCAGATGCACGTCTTCCTGCTGCCCTACCTCGCGATCGGCGCGACGAACACCGTCCTCGACGCACCCGACGGCGACCGGCTCCTCGACCTGATCGAAGCCGGCCGGGTGGACAGCCTGTTCGCCCCGCCCACGGTGTGGATCGCCCTCGCGAACCGCGCCGACTTCGCCACCCGCGACCTCGGAGGCCTGCGCAAGGCCTACTACGGCGCGTCGGTCATGCCGGTGCCCGTCCTGGATCGGCTGCGCGCACGCCTCCTGCACCTGGCCTTCTACAACTGCTTCGGACAGAGCGAGATCGGCCCCCTCGCCACCGTCCTGGGCCCGGACGAGCACGAGGGCCGGATGGACTCCTGCGGCCGGCCCGTCCTCTTCGTCGAGGCCCGGGTGGTCGACGAGAACGGCGAGGACGCGCCCGACGGCACCCCCGGCGAGGTCGTCTACCGCTCACCGCAGCTGTGCGAGGGCTACTGGGACAAGCCCGAGGAGACGGAAGCGGCCTTCCGCGACGGCTGGTTCCACTCCGGCGACCTCGCCGTGCGGGACGCGGGCGGCTACTTCACGATCGTCGACCGGGTCAAGGACGTCATCAACTCCGGTGGCGTACTGGTCGCCTCCCGCCAGGTGGAGGACGCCCTCTACACCCACGAGGCCGTCGCCGAGGCCGCCGTCGTCGGCCTGCCCGACGAGCGGTGGATCGAGTCCGTCACGGCGGTCGTCGTCCCGCGGACGGGGGTCACCGAGGACGAACTGATCGCCCACGTCCGCGAGAAGCTCACCGCGTTCAAGGCACCGAAACGGGTCCTGTTCGTGGACACGCTGCCCCGCAACGCCAGCGGGAAGATCCTCAAGCGGGAGCTGCGGGACCGGTTCACCGCCCCGTGACCCCGCACCTGCGGTGCGGACACCGCGGCGGGCGGTCAGGATCACAGCCATGCCGACCTTCACCACGTGGCCTGTCGGCGGTCGGGCCGGATCGCTAGGCTGGCCCGCGGACGACGAATCGGGAGGAGCACGGACGTGGCCGAGAGCACCACCCACCAGCGCACACTCAGGGGCTGGGACAAGCCGGAGCTGGATCTCAGCAACGCGCAGTGGCAGTCCAGCAGCCGGGGCCTGGGGGATGTCCAGATCGCCTTTGTCGAGGGGTTCATCGCGATGCGGAACAGCGGCAGCCCGCACAGCCCCTCCCTGATCTTCACCCCCGCGGAGTGGGGCGCGTTCGTGTCGGGAGCGCGGGAAGGGGAGTTCGACCTCACGTGAACCACCGGCCGGGGAGATGACCGGACCGGGGCGTGCTCGGCCGGTCCGTCCGGCCGAACCGGGGGTGTTCCGCCCGTTTTTCCGGACACGCGACCATGAGCGCCCCCGAGGGGCCGACGCCTGAGCGACGCTGACGCCAGGACGGGAAAGGTCGTACACCGGAGTGAGGAACCCATGAGCACCAGCCTGCCGGTCGTCGCGGCGGTCGACGGTTCGGACGACAGCCTGCGCGCCCTGGACTGGGCCCTCGACGCCGCCCACCGGCGCGAGGCTCCGCTGCGGGTGGTGCACGTGCGCCAGTACGCCCCCTGGGCGCAGGCCGACGTCCTGGTGGCGGGCCCGCCGGACACGGGTGAGGACCCGGTGCTCGAACAGGCCCGCGCCCACCTCCAGGGGCGGTCCTTCGCGGTGGCGACGGAGTTCGTCGCCATGGAGGGCGTGCCGGGCGCCGTGCTGCCGCAACTGGGCGCCGACGCCCAGGCGCTGGTGCTCGGCTCCCGGGGCCGCGGCGGCTTCGCCAGCCTGCTGCTCGGCTCCAACGGCCTCGCCGCCGCCCGCGACGCCGAGTGCCCCGTCGTCGTGGTGCCGCGCCCCGGGCGTGAGGTCCACGGCGCGGAGCAGGCCGGACCCGGACCCCGGGTGGTGGTCGGCCTGCACGTGGACAGCCCCGACGACGCCACGCTGGACTTCGCCTTCACCGAGGCCGAGCTGCGCGGCGCCCGCCTGCAGGTGGTCGCCGCCTACCCGTGGCCGGTGCAGACCTGGGCCGCCGCGGGCCAGATGATGCCCCTGGTGATCGACGAGGTCTCCGTGGAGAGCGAGACCCGGGTCCTCGCCGACGGTTTCCTCGCCCCCCACCGGGGCCGCCACCCCGGAGTCCGGGCCGAGCCGTACGTCGTGCCCGGCGACGCCGCCGGACACCTGGTCGCGGCCTCGCGGGACGCCGAACTGGTCGTCGTCGGCCGCCACCGCCGCCGCCTCCTGGCCCCCGCCCGCATGATGGGCTCCGTCACGCACGCCGTCCTGATGCACGCGGCGGCCCCGGTCGCGGTGGTCCCGCCGGCACCGCCGGAGGAGTGAGGCGGTCGCGTGCGGGGCGGTTCCGCCGGGGGACACCCGGGGCGGCGGCCGCACACCCCCGCGTCGGCGGGACGGCCCGCGCGTTGCCCCCGCGTCGGCCACCACGGGACACTGCCGCCGTCCGCCGGCCCTCGCCGGGACGACGGGCTCCGTCACGCCGTCCTGACGCACGCGGCGGCTCCGGTCGTGGTGGTATCGCCGGCCCGGTCGCGTCGGCGGGACGGCCCGCGCGTCGCTCCCGGAGGCGGGCACCGGCCGGCGGGACGCCGCCGCCGTCCGCCGGCCCGCCCGGACGACGGGCTCGGTCCCGTACGCCGGCCCCGTTCGTAGGTGCCGCCGAGGGGCGTCCCCGGGCGGGTGGCGCACGGCGGGGCTCCGGCGACGGGCGGGCCCGGAGCCGCCCAGGCCCGCGTTCGTCGTGTCCGCCGGCGGTCCCGCGGGCGGGCGGCCGAGGCGTGGCGCACCGGGCCTCCGACGGAATCCGGCGTGCCTATCATCGGGCCCATGCAGGACTCGCCCAGCAGGGACACCCGGATCGCCCTCGACCTCGTGCTGACCGTCCGGCACGACGGGCACGGCGAGGTCGTCGACGACCTGATCGATCTCCCGCGGCTCGACGCCTGGGTCCGGGCCCGGCCCGACACCGTGCCGGACGCCGCGCGTTTCACCGCCGACGAACCGGTCCTGACCGCCGTCCGCGAGGTGCGGGCCGCCGCCCGCGCCCTCTTCGCGCGGGCCGTACGCCCCGGCGAACCGAGTCCCGCCGACGCCGCCCGTCTGCTGCCCGTCCCCGAAGCCCTGCGGCGCCTGAACGCGGCAGCCGCGCGCACCCCCACCGTCCCCGTCCTGTACTGGGCCGGCACCGGCGGACCCGTCGCACGCACCGAGCCCGCGCAGGGCGGCCGGTCCGACCTCGCGGCGCTCCTGGCACAGGCCGTGATCGCCTTCCTGACCGGCCCCGACCGTCAGCGGCTGCGCGCCTGCCACGCACCGCGCTGCGTGCGGTACTTCCTCAAGGAACACCCCCGCCAGGAGTGGTGCAAGCCGTCCTGCGGCAACCGGGCCCGGGTGGCCCGCCACCACGAACGGCACAAGCGGACCGCGTAGCCCGGCCGGGCAGCCGCCCGCACGCCGTTCGGGCGGTCCGGCCACGTACCATGGCGGCATGTCGTTCCTCCGCCGCCGCAGCGCAACGCCCGCCGGGCCCGACTTCGACGTACTGGCCATGGACCCGGGCGACTGGCCCGGGAACCTGGGCGCCGGGCTGCTGCCCGCGCCCGACGGCAGCTGTCAGGGCGTCTTCCTGCGTTACGACCTGTTCGGCGGCCGCGGCCCCGCGATGATCATCGGCAACCTGCCGACGGGCTCCCCGGCCCGCGAGGTCCCCGAGGGAGAGATCCCGTTCGAGGTGGGCCAGCTGCTGCTCGCCCTGGAGAACGACGAGGAGGTCACGGTCGTCGGCGCCGAGGACGTGCCGGTGATGCAGGGCGACAACCTGCTGATCGTGCGCCGCCTCAAGCTCTCGGAGAGCCGGATCTCCTGCGTGCAGTTCGACCGCAGCGACGGCGTCCTGGTGACCATCGCCGCCTGGGACCGTCCCATCACCGACGACCTGTACGCCCTGCTGAAGCCGCTCCCGGCGGAGCTCTTCCAGCAGGGCTGACCGGCTACCCCGCCGTGGTCGTGAGTGTGACGTCGGCGGCGCGCACATACGCCACCCGGTGGCCGTACTGGATCTCGTAGTACAGGTCCTCACCGACCACCACCCGGTGGGAGGCCTCGTCGAAGGTGACCGCGTAGTAGTACTCGCCCGGCACCTTCTCACCGACGACGTACTTCTGCCCCTCGCGCAGGGTGTACGGCAGCGGTGACACGGCCTGGGCGGGCACGCCCGCCGGATAGGCGGCCTTCTCCGGGTACGCGCGCCCGTACACCGGGACGCTCTCCAGACCCTTCCGCGGTGTGACCACCCGGCCCGAGGCGGGCACCGCCGCCGGGTGCTTGTCCGGGTTGTGGAACCAGGCCTTCTGCCCCAGGTACCAGATGGCCGTCCAGTCGCCCCACCGGTCGGCCACCGCGTACTGCTGGCCCGTGGAGGCCCGGGACGACAGGTCGTTCACCCCGGTCGTCGGGGCGGTGCCCAGGCCGATGTCCCTGATCAGCGGCGCCTTCACATCGTGGTCGGAGTACAGCCGCACCTCGCTGGAGCCGTGCGCCGCGCAGGGCTCGCCCGCCGTCTCGCAGCCGGTGTACTCCGGGCGGTTGGCGGCGTAGTCGGGGCGGATCGTCACCAGGCCGGACTCCTTGCCGGCGGTCGGCTCGAAGGGGCGGCCGAGCAGCTGGAAGTAGTGCCGCCAGTCCCAGTAGGGGCCGGGATCGGTGTGCATGCCCGGGATCGTGGCGGTGCTCGTGCCGGGGACGTTGTCGTGGCCGAGGATGTGCTGCCGGTCCAGCGGGACGTCGTACTTCTCGGCCAGGTACTTCACCAGCCGCGCCGACGAACGGTACATCGCCTCCGTGTACCAGGCGTCCGGCTCCGCCAGGAAACCCTCGTGCTCCAGACCGATGGACGTCGAGTTGACGTACCAGTTGCCCGCGTGCCAGGCCACGTCCTTCGCCTTCACGTGCTGGGCGATGTGGCCGTCGGTGGAGCGGAGGGTGTAGTTCCAGGAGACGTAGGCCGGGTCCTGCACCATCTTGAGGACCCCGTTCCAGGTGCCCTCCGTGTCGTGCACGACGATGTACCGGATGCGCTGCGATGCGGGCCGGTTCCCCAGGTCGTGGTTGCCGTAGTCGCCGTCCCCGAACTCCTTGTACGGCGCCGGGACCCACTCGCACGACACCGACGCCGGGCACTCGGTACCGTCCGCCCTGGCGGCGCGCAGCCCGGTGCGGCCCAGCTGCGCGGTGTCGGGCGCCACGTCGGGGCGGGCGGTCAGCGCGACCCGCTGTCCGGCGTCCGTGGTCCGCCGCTGGCCGGTGCGGATCACCGCGTACACGTCGTTCGCGTACGCCGCCGCCGTCGCGGAGTCCTCCGCGCCCGAGAAGCGGGCCACCGCCCCGTACCAGTCCGCCGGGTCCGCGCTGAGCGGCTCGCCCGCGGCCCGCTGGGCGGCGGCGAGCAGCGCGGCGCCGCCGGCCACGTTCGCGGCCGGATCGGTGCGCAGCACCGCGGGGCTCAGCCCCGTCAGCTCCGCCGCCTTCGGCAGCGTGGTCAGCCGGGCCGGCAGGTCGGTGGGCCGCACGGTCGCGGCCGCCGGGCGCAGCGGGGCGCGGGCGTCGTCGCCGCGCGGATCCTCGGCGCCCGCGCCGTGGTGGGACGCCCCGGCCAGCGCCGTGCGGGCGTCGGTGAGGTGCATCGGGCCGTAACCGCCGGTCACGCTCGGCGCACCGCCGTGCGCGTCCCAGCGTGACTGGAGGTAAGAGACGCCGAGCAGGACGCTCTGCGGCACGTGGTACTCGGCCGCCGCGGCGGCGAACGCCCGCTGGAGGCGGTCCGGGGCGGGCGGTGCGGCGGACGGTCCGGCGGCGGACGGCGCCGCACCGAGCAGCGGCAGCAGCAGTGCCGCCGTGGCCAGCGCGGGCACGGTGGGGGATCCTCGCAAAGCGGCCTCCTGTGACGGTCGGGCGTGGCGGGACGTGCGGGGCCGAGCGTGCGTCAGTGGTACCCGGCGGTCCGACGATCCGTCAATCATGCCGTCACTCCTGCGATTCACCTCGTCAGTGAGGGGTCGGGCGAGTTTCGTGGCGGCGGCTCACGGACCGGCGCGGCGTCGGTGGTGTACACCAATGGCCCCCCACCCCCTCCCGGACACACGAAAGTCCGCGGTGCCCCTGGAGGGTGCACCGCGGACCGTCGTCCTGTCCGTCCGTGTCCGTCAGCGCGTGCCGACCGCCGCGCGCACGGCCCGCCGGGCCATCTGGCAGTCGTCGTGCAACCGCCGCAGCAGCAGCCGCTGCTCCTCGCCGGACGGCGCGGCACCCGGGTGGGCCGCCGTCGGCGCGGCCGGGACCGATTCATGCATCGAACGCTGCACGGCCGTCTCGTACATATGGATCTCCCGGGTCAGCACGAGCATCAGGTTCACCAGGAACGCGTCGCGCGCGGCCGGTCCCTCCGACTGGGCGAGCTGGCTGATCTGGCGGCGCGCCACCGGGGCCTCACCGAGAACCGCCCACAGGGTCGCCAGGTCGTATCCGGGCAGATACCAGCCCGCGTGCTCCCAGTCCACCAGGACCGGACCGGCCGGTGACATCAGGATGTTGGACAGCAGCGCGTCACCGTGGCAGAACTGGCCCATGCCGTGGCGCCCGGCCGTCTGGGCGAGGCCGTGCAGCAGCTTCTGCAGGTCGCCCAGGTCACGGTCGGTGAGCAGTCCCAGCTCGTGGTACCGGGAGATCCGGGCGGCGTAGTTCAGCGGGGCGTCGAAGGTGCCGGCCGGTGGGCGCCAGGCGTTGAGCCGGCAGATCGCGCCGAGCGCGGCCCTGATGTCCGCCCGGGGCGGAGCCTCCAGCGGGTGCCGCTGCAGCGCCGCCACCCGTCCCGGCATCCGCTCGATCACCAGCGTGCAGTTGTCCGGATCCGCTGCGATCAGCCTCGGCACCCGCACTGGCGGGCGGTGCCGGACGAACGAGCGGTATGCCCCTATCTCGTGCCGGATCCGCTCCGCCCACGCGGGGGAGTGGTCCAGTAAGCACTTGGCGACCGCCGTGCTGCGCCCGGTCGTACCGACCAGGAGCACGGACCGCCCGTTGCGGCGCAGCACCTGCACCGGAGCGAACTCCGGGCAGATCCGGTGCACGGAGGTGATCGCCGTGCGCAGTTGCGCGCCCTGAGGGCCGGACAGGTCGATCCGTCCGCTGAGGGGTTGGGTGCCGGGTCCCGCGCCGCGCCGCGCCCTGCCCGCCCCGAGCACCGGGGCCGCCGGGCGCGCGGGGGCGAGGTAGGGGCCGCCGCCCGTCGCCGGGCGGGGGTGAAGCGAACGCTGCGGAGCGGACACGGGGGACGATGCTGCGTACATGGGCGAGACAGATCCCTTCGTGTGCCTGCTGTGCCTGCCTGAAGAGCGGTGCCCGTCCAACGGGGCACGCCTTCCGAAAGCCGTCGCGCCACCCGCCCGGTCGCCCGGGCCACCCTGGGGAGTGACCCCGCGGCAACCAGGTCGGGATGGCGCTTTCCTACCTGACACCCGTCCGCCCGTGGCACACCATCTGGCGCACCCTGGCGAACGGTGGCGAATAGTCGCCCGGCAACCCGCACGGGGCTACTGTCAACTCAGCCGAGAACCTGGGGGCTTGACGTGAGCAGAGAACCCAACACTCGCCTCGCGGACCTGTTCGGCCTGGCCGGCTGGTCCAAGGGCGAGCTCGCGAGGCTGGTCAACCGGCAGGCGGCGGCCCTGGGCCACCCCCAGCTGGCGACCGACACCTCGCGGGTACGGCGGTGGATCGACATGGGAGAGATCCCGCGCGATCCGGTGCCGAGGGTGCTGGCGGTTCTGTTCACCGAGCGTCTCGGCCGTGTCGTGACCATCGAGGACCTCGGTCTGGTCAGGCACGGGCGTGCGGGGAAACGGCCACGCGGCGGGAGCGAGGAACATCCCGACGGAGTGCCGTGGGCGCCCGAGCGGACCGCGGCGGTCCTCACCGAATTCACGGGAATGGACCTCATGCTCAACCGACGCGGCTTGGTGGGCGCGGGCGCCGCGCTCGCCGCGGGCTCCGCACTCAGCAGCGCCATGTACGACTGGTTGCATACCGACCCGGCCCTGGCTGCCGACGCTCCCGACCTCCGCCAACCCCTGCACGCCGACCCCGCCGGGTTCGACCGCTACGAGGCCGCCCCCATCGGGTCGGAGGAAGTGGACGAACTGGAGCGCTCGGTCGAGGTGTTCCGCGCGTGGGACGCCGCCCGTGGCGGCGGTCTCCAGCGCAAGGCCGTGGTGGGCCAGCTCAACGAGGTGGGCGGCATGCTCGCCTACCACCACCCACCCCATCTCCAGCGGCGCCTGTGGGGCGTCGCCGCCAACCTCGCCGTCCTCGCGGGTTGGATGTCGCACGACGTCGGCCTGGAACCCACGGCCCAGAAGTACTTCGTCATCGCCGCCCATGCCGCGCGCGAGGGCGGCGACCGGCCCCGGGCGGGCGAGGCGCTCTCCCGGGCGGCCCGCCAGATGGTCCACCTCGGCCGTCCCGACGAGGCCCTGGACCTGATGAAGCTCGCCACGTCCGGGTCCGGTGACGAGGTGCTGCCGCGGACAAGGGCCATGCTCTGCACCATCGAGGCCTGGGCGCAGGCCTCCATGGGCAAGGGCCAGGCGATGCGCCGCACCCTGGGCCGCGCCGAGGACCTGTTCGTCTCCGACAAGGCGGACGTGCCGCCGCCGGACTGGATGCAGACCTTCAAGGAGGAGGACCTGTACGGCATGCAGGCCCTGGCCTACCGGACACTCGCCGAGTTCGAGCCGGGGGCCGCCGCGCACGCGCAGCACTACGCGGAGAAGGCACTCGCCCTGCGGATCGACGGCCGTCAGCGGTCGAAGATCTTCGACTACCTGTCGATGGCCTCCGCCTGCTTCATCGCCGACGACCCCGAGCAGGCGGACCGGTACGCGCGGCTGGCCCTGGTGTCCATGGGGTCCAACTCCTCCCAGCGCACCTGGGACCGGCTGCGTCAGATGTACCGGCTCACCGCCCAGTACGCCGGCTACCCGAAGATCCAGGAGCTGCGGGAAGAGATCGAACTGGCGCTGCCCGGGGACAAGTCGCCCCGGGGCAGGGGAAGGGGCGGCGCCCCGGCGTAGGCGCGTCGCCTCGCTCGATGTCAGGGCCCTCCCCGACGACGGGCACTTTCCCCACGACACGGCCGTCCGCCACAACGGCACCGGCCGGCCACGGCGTCACCCCGCGCTACGACGTCACCCGGGCCATCAGCACGCAGGCGTCGTCCCGGTCACCGGACGTGCCGGGCGCACCGAGTCCCTCCGTCACGATCCGTACACCGTCCTGTGCCGAGCCCACCCCGGCCAGGCGGGGGGCCAGGGAGAGGAGGCGGTCCACCAAGGCGTCCGTGCCGTGCCCGGATCGGCCCGGCACGAGCCCGCCGGAGTACAGGAGCAGCAGGTCACCGACGTCGAGGGTCGCCTCGGCCTGCCCGTCCAGCCCGCGCCCCGTCCCGTTGCGGAACAGCAGCGGGGCGGGGTGCGAGGTGTACGCCCAGACCAAGGTGCGGGCGCCGGGCCGATAGCCGCAGCACACGGCGCCGCGCAGGGACGGCAGGGCTCCTTCCTCCATCAAGTGGGAGAGCTTCACCGGCAGTTGTGCCGGCCGGGTCCCTGCCACGGCCAGCCCGCGCAGCGCACCGATCAGCATCGCCGCGCCCTGCGCCGTGTCCGCGTCGGGTCCGGTGAGACCGCCGACGCCGAGCAGGGTCTCGTCGTCGGCGAGCGGGCAGGCGTCGTACCAGCAGGAGCACCGGGCCGCGCCGGCCGTCGACGGCAGGTAGCCGGCGGCCAGGTCCAGGCCCGGCCGCCCCCGGGACGGGAACCGCAGGAGGCCGTGCCAGGGGGGCAGCACGGCTTCCCGCGGTTCGACCGCGGCCCGTTGCCCACTGCGCGCGGCCGGTGGATGGCGTCGGAGCGAGTCACGGGTCTCGCTCACCACCCGCTGGCTGCGCCGCAGTTCGCTGACGTCCCGCAGGACCGCCCACATCGAGGCGGTACTGCCGTCGGCGTCGAGCACGGGCTCGCCCATCATGTGTACGGTCCGTAGGGCGCCGTCGGGGAGCACGACGCGGAACTCCCCGTCGATCGGCCGGGCGTCGACGAGGCAGCCCGTGACCATGGCGGTGAGCGTGGGCCGGTCCTCGGCGAGCACCAGGGACGGGAGTTCGTCCAGGCTGAGCGGGGCGGAGGCGGGATCGCGGCCGAGGATCCGGAAGAGTTCCCCGGACCACTCGGCCTCGTCCGTCAGCAGGTTCCACTCCGCGCTGCCGACCCGGCTGAGCAGCGAACCGGGCCGCGGGGCGGGGGCCGGGCCGTCCCGCAGTTGCGCCAGGTGCTCGTCCAGGTCGCTGAGCTGGTGCAGCGCCAGGTCGTAGAGCGCGCGCTGCCAGCGTCCGCGGGCGCCGTGGTCCTGGCTGTCCCGCCGCACCGCGTCCACATCGCCCCGCAGTCGCCGCGCCTGCGATATCAGGGCCTCGACCGCGCCGCGTCCTGACGGCTGGGCGGCGGGGTGGTCCGCGGAGAGAGGGGACGACATGACGCACTCCGATGTGCAGACGGTACGACCAAGGCGGGACGAGGCTGGCGGAAGGACCGTTACGACTGTTGCACAGCCCGCGACGCGCTGTAAGGGATTCGGCTACACACGTTACGGTGGTGCTCCTGGCATATGCCACCGTCTTCCCGGAGTGACGCCGGTGCGCGTGGCGCATACGCGTTCCGGTGGCCAAGTCGTAGCGCGGCTACGCCACTTGACGACTTCTGAGACCCGGCGGGGTCGTCGCACCGACGTTCGTGGGACGTCTGTTCTACGACGGGTTGTGGAGGACCGGCCGGGGCGCCAGGTCGACGGGGGTGCGGACGCCCGTCTCCAGGGCCCGGACGCCGGCCTCGGCGACCGCGGAGGCGGCGTACCCGTCCCAGGTGCCGGGCCCGGTGACCCGGCCCCGCCGGGTGGCGTCGACCCAGGACTGCACCTCGCGGTCATAGGCGTCCGCGAACCGTACGAGGTAGTCCTGCGGCACCTCCTCCCGGGCACCGCCCGCCGCGGTCACCACCATGGAGTGCGCCTGGCCGATCCGGGCGCTGCCCGCCTCGCAGACGGCCTCGCAGCGGACCTCGTAACCGAAGCCGCAGTTGACGAACACCTCGACGTCGACGACGGCGCCGCCCTCGGTCTCGAAGAGCACGAACTGCGGATCGGACAGCCCTTCGGGCGCGCCCGCGGACGGTCGCGGCCGGAGCACGGTCACCGCGGTCAGTTCCTGGCCCAGCAGCCAGCGGGCCGCGTCGATCTCGTGCGAGACGGAGCTGTTGACCAGCATCGCGGACGTGAAGTGCGCGGGGGAGGACACGTTGCGGTGGACGCAGTGCAGCATCAGCGGCCGGCCCAGCCGCCCGCCGTCCAGCAGGGACTTCAGCCGCCGGTACTCGGCGTCGTACCGCCGCATGAAACCGATCTGCGCCAGCCGCCGGCCGAGCCGTGCCTCCGCCTCCGCCACGCGGAGCGCGCCCGCGGAGTCCGGCACCATCGGCTTCTCGCACAGCACCGGCAGCCCGCGCGTGAAAGCGGCCAGCAGCGCCTCCTCGTGCGCCTCACCGGGCGAGGCGATCAGGACGGCCCCGACGCCCGGCGCGTCGAGCGCGGCCTCGACGTCCGTGTGCACCGCCGCCCCGTCGACACCGGCCACGGCCTCCTTCGCCCGCTCGGCGTCGGGGTCGGCCACGGCGGCGACCCTGGCACCGCTCACCACCCGGTCGAGGCGCCGTACGTGGTCGGCGCCCATGTGTCCCGCGCCCAGGACCGCCACACCCAGAAGTTCGCTCACGCTCCGCCGGTTCCTTCCCGTCCGCCGCGCACCCGCGAGGGCGGGTGCGTGTACCCCGGACAGGGTTTCACGGGCGTCAAGACGGGACGGTGTCCCGGCGGGCGGCGCCGTACGTCAGTACCGCAGCACTCCCGCGATGCCGTTCGCGTCCCCGAGCGCGCCGTCCGGCACGAAGCGGACGTCGGCGCCGGTCTCCAGGCACTGCTCGACGATCTCGTCCACGATGTCGTCGCGGGCGTCGAGGTCGCCGCTCTCCGCCGGGACCAGATGGTCACCGTCGTCGCGCATGGTCACCCGGAAGCCCTCCTCGACGGCGAGCAGCCGTACCCGGCCGGTGTGGGCGCTCTCCCACAACTCGTCGACACCGGCCGCGAAGTCCTTGCGCCCGCGGGCCGCGTCCAGCTCCTTGGCCAGTGCCTCCACGGAGCCACGGGCCTCGTCGGCGAGCACCGGTCGCACCGCCTGCCACACGGCCTCGGCGGTGCCGTGCGCGAGGCCACCGTGCGGGACCAGTACCGCTTTCGCGGCGAGTGCGCCGACTTCGTCGAACAGGGACAGCGCGGGTTCGGGGCCGGTGATGTACAGCGGCCGGGGATGCGTGCGCAGGACCCTGCCCATCGCGGCGTCGGCGTCACGCAGGAACCTGCGAGTGCCCTCGTCCCGGAAGGTGCTGGGCGCGTCACCGATCCGTTCCTGGCGTTCGGGGTCGAAGTCCTCCGAGGGCCGGTCGAGCGGAAAGCCCGCGACGCGTTCCTCGACGACCCGGCCCGCCCCGCCGCTCCACAGCGCGACGCGGTCGGCGGCGACCGACAGCACCCAGAACGGCCGCTCGGCGGCATGCGCGGCGACGAGGTTGCGGGTCAGGAAGGTGTCCGAGAGGACCACGCGCTCGGGGACGGAACGGGGGAGGGTCCACACCTGGTGCTCACCCGGGGCCGCGAAGATCGCCAGGCCGTCCTCGGCGTACGTCAGATCGACCTCGGCGAGGGCGCGGTCGAGTTCCCGGGCCACCTCCACGCGTCGTTCCCGGGTGACCGCCGGGTCGTCCTCCAGCTGTTTCTTGGCCTCGGCGACCACATTGCGCAGCCGGACCGAATCCTGGGCGTTGTCCGGTTCCCGGCGGTGCGTCGGCGTCAGCACGGACACGGCCGGATACGGCCGGGGGCGCCGCAGTTCGGCGAGGGTGGCGGGACTCAGTTCGTGCTCCATGTCAGCACGATAGGCGCGATGGGCATATCGGGCATTCGGAGCGGCCCGGCGCTCAGTGGCCGCCGGTTCCCCCGCCGTCGTTCCCGGGCCCGCAGGAACTGCCGTCGGGTGGCAGGGAGCCGTAGAGCAGGAAGTCGTCGACCTTGCGGTGCACGCACTCGGAGGACGCGTAGCCGGTGTGTCCGTCGCCCTTGTTGTCGAGGACCACGGCCGAGGGGCCGAGCCGCCCGGCGGTCTCCACGGTCCAGCGGTACGGCGTGGCGGGGTCGCCCCGGGTGCCGACCAGCAGCATCTTCGCGGTGTCGAGATCCTTCACGTCGTCGCGGATGTAGTCGGTGCCCTTGGGGCGGCCGTAGCACATCAGCACCTGGGTGAGCCGGTACCGGCCGAAGACCGCGGAGGCCTCCTCGTACCGCGCGCGCAGCCGCCCCAGGGACTGTGCGACCTGGTCGGCGGTGGGGCGGTCGGGGTCGTCCGCGCAGTTGATCGCCATCAGGGCGGCCGGCAGGTTGTCCATGGGAACGTCCTGGGGGTCGGTGAGGCCGCCGGCGCCCTCGCGGTCGTCCGCCTTCCCGGTCGCACGCACCGGGAAGGCGACACCGCCGGACACGAAGCCCTCCAGGCCGCTGGTTTCCCCGTCCTCCATCAGCTGCGCGAGCGCCCGCTCCAGCGCGGGCCACAGCTCACGGCTGTACAGCGCCTGACCGATGGCGCCCACCATGTCCTCTCCGGAGAAGGGCTCGCCGTAGCCCGTCGGCACCGGGTGGGCGTCGAGCGAGCCGACGAGCCGCACGACCTGGCGACGGGCGCTGCGGGCGTCCTGCCCGAACGGGCAGGTGACGTCCCGCACGCACCAGTCGAGGAAGTTGTCCAGCGCCGTCTGCTGCCCCCGCGCGCCGGCCAGCCCCTGCTCGGTCAGCGGTTCCGTCAGCGTGTCCACGCCGTCCAGGACCATCCGGCCGACCTTGTCGGGGAACTGGGCCGCGTAGACCGAGCCCAGCCGGGTTCCGTAGGAGAAGCCCAGGTAGTTGAGCCGGTCGTCGCCGAGCGCCTGGCGCATCACGTCCAGGTCCCGCGCCGCGTCGACCGTGCCGATGTGGTCCAGCACGGGGCCGGAGTGCCTCTCGCACTCGGCGGCCGCGTCCCGCAGGTGCCGGAGCACGTCCCGCGGGTCGGTGAGCTCCTCGTCCCCGTCCGTCGCCTCCACGATGTCCAGGGTGGCCGGGCCGCAGGTGACCGGCGAGGACCGGCCGACGCCGCGGGGATCGAAGGACACCACGTCGTAGCCGTTGGTCAGATGCATGAATTCCTTGCCGCCGGCGGAGAGCTCTCCGACACCGGAGGCGCCCGGCCCGCCGAAGTTCAGCAGCACGGAGCCCCGCGAGTCACCGGTCGCCCGGTACCGGGCGAGGGCCAGGTCGAGTGTTCCGGCCTCGGGCCGGTCGTAGTCGAGGGGCACGGTGAGCTTTCCGCACTGAAGGTCCTTCGGTACGTCCACGCCCTCGCACGTCGACCATGTGATCTTCTGGTCGTAGAACCGGGAAAGGCCGGGGTCGGCGTCGTCCGCCGTCGCGGCGGGCAGCCCCGCGCCCAGCAGGGCCAGTCCCAGCGCCCCGGTCACCGCGCAGCGCCGGACCGAGGACCGAGTCGACAGCTTGGCCAGCATCGATGCCTCCAGGACGCCCCGTCGCGGACCGGTGTTCGGCGCCCTCGCTCACCATAAGCGGGCCTCGGACGCGCCGCCTCCGGGCACGGTTCCCGGCCTCGCGGGGGGCTCGGCGTCCGTCCGGACGCCTTGCCGCTCGTTCGACACACCGGCCACTCGATGGAGTGAAAGACCGATAAGCCATAACTCGGATGGTGGGCCCGCGTTTTAACCGGTGCGGGCGAGCGCCCGTGACCATGTCTGGAAGGCAGGGAACCTCATGAGAAGGGTTACCCGAAACGGTGTGTTCGCTGTCGCCGCCTCCGGCGCGCTGGCCGTGACCATGCCGGCGTACGCGGCGTTCGCGTCCGGCGGGGCCACCGCGGACGGCGCTGCGGCCGGCTCGCCCGGGGTGCTCTCGGGCAACACCGTCCAGCTCCCGGTGGACGTTCCGGTGAACGTGTGCGGGAACACGGCGAACGTGGTCGGAGCCCTCAACCCGGCAGCGGGCAACAACTGCGCCAACACCGAGGGCTCCGCCGCGGCGGGCCGGCGGGCGGGTGCCGCCACCGGCACGTCCGGCGGCGCCGTCGCCGAGGGCGGGCAGAAGGACGCGCCGGGCGTGCTCTCCGGCAACGGCGTACAGGTGCCGGTCCACGTCCCGGTGAACGTGAGCGGCAACAGCGTGAACGTGGTCGGCGTCGGCAACGCGGCCACCGGCAACGCCTCGGCGAACACCTCCGGCGACGACGTCGACGAGCCGCGGCGTCCCGAAGAACCGGCGCCGACGCCCGCCCCGCCCGTCGAGGAGCGCGCGCAGCCGGGTCCGTCCGTGTCCACGGCCCCACCGCGGACCGTCGGTTCGCTCGCGCACACGGGTGCCGAGGCGGCCCTGCCGACCCTCGCGGGCGGCGCCGCGCTCGTCCTGGGCGGTGCCGTGCTCTACCGGCGCTTCCGTCCGCGCGCGGAAGCCTGATCCCGGCGCCCGGGCCCCGCCGGTGAGTGGCCGGCGGGGACGGCGTGTCCGTACGCCCCACCGGGAGCCGGGAGCCGGGAGCCGGGAGCCGGGAGCCGGGCCGGGGCCGTGTGCCGAGGCCGGAACCGAGCCGCCCAGCCGTCGCCGGTGACCGTGTCAGGCGCGCGCCGTGTGGAAGCGGTGGTGCAGCGCCCGGATCTCCTCCGTCAGCTCGGGCACCGGGCCCTCCACCGCCACGCCGGGCGCGATCTCGCCGATCGGCAGCGTGCGCACGGGCGGTGCGGGTACGCCCAACTCGGCCAGCCAGCCGCCGAGTTGCTCGGACGACGCGACGTACACGATGCGCCCGAGGCCCACCCAGGCGTGGGCGGCGGCGCACATCGGGCAGTGCTCGCCGGACGTGTACACGGTGGCGGCGGCCCGCTCCTCCGGGGTGAGGTGGGCGGCGGACCAGCGCGCGAGCTCGAACTCGGGGTGCCGCGTGCGGTCGCCGGAGGCCACCCGGTTGTGGTCCTCGGCCAGCACGGTGCCGTCAGCGCCCACCAGGACCGACCCGAACGGCTCGTCGCCGGCCTCCAGCGCCTCGGCCGCCAGCTCCACGCAGCGGCGCAGGTGCTGTAGTTCGGCGTCCTTCACGACCATGGCGTACGGCCCTCCTCGACGAGTTCGTTCCCACCGGCAGCCTACGCTCCGGGGAGTTCCGCCATGACCACTCGGCGGCGAGCCGGGATCCGGTCGGCACGGCCGCGAGGCCGGCCCCGCGGGCGCGTGAGAGGGCCGGCCCGGGGAGGCGGACCGGCCCGTGGTGCTCCCTTCGGGTGTGCCTAGTGCCTGGGGGCGCTCCTCGCCGCCGTACCGGCGCAGACCATGCCCAGGACGAGGGCCAGGGCGCCGATGACGATGTTGTTCCAGATGACGCCGGCGTCCGGGCTCGTGCCGACGATCCACGGCGAGATGATCATCCACACGCCCATCGCGCACATGGCCCAGCTGAGGCCGTACATGCGTTCGGGGGCACGGGTGAATCCGAGGGCCAGCAGACCGATGGCGATTCCCACGATCAGGTTGTGGGCCACGAGCGAGGGCTGGCTGGTGGTGAAGTGGAGTATCCACGGGGACACGGCACAGTAGAGGCCGAGCAGGAACACCGGCCCGTCCACGAGTGCCACGTCCCGGCCACCGAGCATGCGGGCGTAGCGCGCCTGCATTTCCGGAGCGTCGGGGTGGCTGGTGATGTCACCTCTGGTGTGCGAGACGTTGGCCATGAGTCGTCTCCTTTGACTTGCCGGGCCGACCGCCTCCGAGGCGGTGTGCGGTAGCGCCGCATATACCCATTCTGCCCTTATTTGGTCCTTATGTGTAGTGGTGGGCGGCCCGTGCATGCGCACGCGGACCGCGGGCAGACGCGGGGGTACGGATCACGGATCGGAGCGGCGGACGGCGGAGGTGGCGCGGCCATGGGCGCGAAGGTGTTGGAGCGGTTCCCCGCGGGGTCGCCGCGTGGGTCGTGGCCGGCGGAGGAGTACGCGGCTCGCCGTCGTGCCGAGGGCGAGCCCGCGACCGTCGTCATGGACCTGGAGACGGACGCCTTCCTGGTGGTCGTCCCGGCCCGCGACGAGGACTGACAGCGCCCCGGGCGCGGGCGCGTGGGCGCCGCACGCCCCCGGGCTTTGGCACACCCGTGTGCATTCGGGGCCTGTCGTTCGAGACCGCCCCCGGTTCTCCTTGACCGTGTTCGAACGCGGCTGCCGCGATCGACGGCATGACAACGGGACAGGGCCTCACGCGGCGACGCCACGTCGATCTCGCGCGTGCCTCCGGCGCCTCGTGTCGCGCCGTGGCCTGGTTCCGCCGAGCCGCCACCACCGCGCCCCTCTCGCGCCCGACGGTTCCGGCACGCCCGTGCGCGCGAGGGGCCGCGCCCGTCCGAACCCGGCGACCGCGCAAGCCCGTTGGATCCGCCGTTCCCGGTGTCCCGTCGAGGCGCCGGGGCGCCGAGGTCCGGGCGCACGCCCGCGCGGCACGGGCGGACCGGCCGGCGGGCGCCGCGCCCCGCCTTCCCGAAAAGTGGACCCATGGCCACCGTCCTGTCCGTCTCCGGCAGCCCCTCCGCCGCCTCCCGCACCAGCCGGCTGCTGCGCCGCCCCGACGACCGGCCGGCCGCACAGGGGCACGAGGTGATCCCTCTCGGTGTGCGCACCCTGCCTGTCGAGGCCCTGCTCGGCGCGGGCGTCGGACACCCCGCGATCGTCGAGGCCGTCGCGCTGTTCGCCCGGGCCGACGGCGTCGTCGTCGGAACCCCCGTCCACAAGGCGTCCTGCTCCGGTGTCCGCAAGGCGCTCCTCGCCCTCCTCCCGCAGTACACCCCCACCGGCAAGACCGGGCTGCCGCTCGCCACCGGCGGTTCCACCGCGCACGTCTCGGCCATCGGCTACGCGCTCCGTCCGGTGCTGGACCCCATGGGCGCGGCGTACATCGTGCAGGGCCGGTTCACCCCCGACCGGGACATCACGGCACACGAGGACGGCGCGCTCACCGTCGCCCCGGGCGCCGCGGCGGCCCCCGCCCACGTGGCCGACCGGTTCTCGACGGCCCTGGGCGGCGCACGCGCCCACGGTCCGGTCCTGGCCACGACGGGCTGAGCGCCGACGCCCGTCCCTGGTCGGGGCCCGCCCCTCCCGGTTCTCCGGCCACCTCCTCCGGGTGCCCTCGGCCGCCTACGGTGGCCCTCGGCCTCATCCGACGGCCCTCGGTCCCAGCAGGGACAGCCGACCGCCCCGGCCCGACCGGCGGGGAACCGCCTGAAGTTGAACTGGTCTACACCCTTGACTGGTACATACCAACGCGGTTGAGTGTGCTCACACCCCCCACCACGGCCGCCCCCCACGCCGTGGCCGGTCGCACCGGCACGTGCGCACAAGGCTCCGCTCCGCCCTGCCCTTGGACGGGAGCGGCCGTGCTCCGTCGAAGGAGGCAGACCTGTGTCGAGGCGCCGTATATCCGCCGTGGTGACCGCACTCGCCCTCGCGGGAGCCGTGCCCGCGTTCCTGCCCGCCGCCGAGGCGTCCGCCGCCGCGTGTTCGAGCTACCCGAGCTGGACGGCGGGCAAGTCCTACAACGCCGGTGACATCGTCCGCTACACGGACGGCAAGGCCTACATCGCCGAGCACGCGAACCCGGGCTACGACCCGGTCATCAGCACCTGGTACTGGGAGCCGTACGCCTGCGACGGCGGCCCGCAGACACCGGTCGGCAACTTCGTGGTGACGGAGGCCCAGTTCAACCAGATGTTCCCGGGCCGGAACCCCTTCTACACCTACGGCGGCCTGACCGCCGCGCTCAGCGCCTACCCCGGCTTCGCCACCACCGGCAGCGACACCACCAGGAAGCAGGAGGCGGCGGCCTTCCTCGCCAACGTCGGCCACGAGACCGGCGGACTGGTGCACGTCGTCGAGCAGGACACCGCCAACTACCCGCACTACTGCGACTGGAGCAAGCCCTACGGCTGTCCGGCCGGTCAGGCGGCCTACTACGGGCGCGGACCGATCCAGCTCAGCTGGAACTACAACTACAAGGCGGCGGGCGACGCGCTCGGTATCGACCTGCTGAACAACCCCTGGCTGGTGCAGAACGACGCGGCCGTCGCCTGGAAGACCGCCCTGTGGTACTGGAACACGCAGTCGGGACCGGGCAGCATGACCCCGCACAAGGCCATGGTCGACGGAGCCGGCTTCGGCCAGACGATCCGCTCCATCAACGGCTCCATGGAGTGCGACGGCAGGAACCCCGCCCAGGTCCAGAGCCGCGTCACCAAGTACCAGCAGTTCAGCCAGATCCTCGGTGTCTCCCCGGGCGGCAACCTCTACTGCTGACCTCCGGCCGGGGGTGTGCGAGACTCCGCCGATGACCTCGGGAACGATCACCGCGGAGTCCTCGGGCACCTGGCACCTCGGCGACCTGCCCGTCCGTCGTCTCGGCTTCGGCGCGATGCGGCTGACGGGCAGCGCCGCCTTCCACCTCGGCACGCCGAGCGATCGCGAGCGTTCCCTCGCCGTGCTGCGCCGGGCGGTCGGACTCGGCGTCAACCACATCGACACCGCCGCCTTCTACTTCTCGTCCCTGCGCTCCGCCAACGAGCTGATCAACAGCGCGCTCGCGCCGTACCCCGACGACCTCGTGATCGTCACCAAGGTCGGCCCGTACCGCGACTGGTCGGGCGAGTGGGGCACCTCCGCCCGGCCCGAGGACCTGCGCGCCCACGTCGAGGAGAACCTGCGCCAGCTCGGCCGCGACCACCTCGACGTCGTCAACCTCCGCCGCATGCGGCAGGACTCGATCGCCGAACACTTCGGCGCCCTCGCGGAACTGCGCGAGGCCGGCCTGATCCGCCACCTCGGCCTCTCCGACGTCGAGCCCCGCCACCTCGCCGAGGCCCAGGCCATCGCGCCCGTGGTCTGTGTCCAGAACCGCTACGGCCTCGGCTTCCACGACCCCGCCACCGACGAGCTCCTCGCCCTGTGCCGTGAGCACGGCATCGCCTTCGTGCCGTTCTACGCCGTCGCCGGCGAGGCCGGACCCCGGGGCGCCGGCACCGCCCACGACGACGAGGTCCGCGCCGTCGCCCGGGCCCACGGCGCGAGCCCCGCCCAGGTCCGGATCGCCTGGACCCTGCACCAGGGTCCGAACGTCCTCGCCATCCCGGGCACCGGCGACCCCGGTCACCTCGTCGAGAACGTGGCCGCGGGCGCCCTGCGCCTCACCGCCGGGGAAGTGGCGCGGCTCGACCGCGCCAGGACGGGCTGACCCGCGCGGCGCCGGTGGGCGGGGAACTTGGCCTCCACGAGTTTTACGTATAACCTCTCCCGTCAATCGTCCCCGCCCGACCTGAAAGGGCCCGATGAAACGCATCGCCCTGGTCGCCCTCGTCGTCGACGACTACGACGAGGCGATCCGCTTCTACACCGAGGCCCTAGGTTTCCGCCTGGCCGAGGACACGCCCCGCCCCGACGGCTCGCGCTGGGTCGTCGTCGAGCCCGGTGCCCCGGCGCAGGGCACCGCCCTGCTGCTGGCCCGCGCCAAGGACGAGGCGCAGCGCTCCCGGATCGGCGACCAGACGGGCGGGCGCGTCGGGTTCTTCCTCCACACCGACGACTTCGCCCGTGACCACGCCCGTATGGAGGCCGCGGGCGTGACCTTCCTGGAGGAGCCGCGGCACGAGCCCTACGGCTCGGTCGCCGTCTTCCAGGACCTGTACGGCAACCGCTGGGACCTGCTCCAGCCCGCCTCCTCCTGACCCGCCCCGGACTCCGCACCCCATCCGCCGAGGAACGCCCGCACATGTCATCCACGCGCACAGACGCCGATACCCTCCGCCGCCTTCCCAAGGCGGTACTGCACGACCACCTCGACGGCGGCCTGCGCCCCGAGACCGTGGTGGAGCTGGCCGAGTCGGTCGGCCACGCCCTGCCCACCACCGATCCCGACGAGCTGGCCGCCTGGTACTACGAGGCCGCCAACTCCGGTGACCTGGTGCGCTACATAGCCACCTTCGAGCACACCCTCGCCGTGCTGCAGAACCGCGAGGGTCTGCTGCGCGCCGCCGAGGAGTACGTCCTCGACCTGGCCGCGGACGGTGTCGTCTACGGCGAGGTCCGCTACGCCCCTGAGCTGATGACCGGCGGCGGTCTGACCCTCGCCGAAGTCGTCGAGACCGTCCAGGAGGGCCTGGCGGCCGGCATGGCCAGGGTGGCGGCAGCGGGCACTCCGGTCCGCGTCGGCACCCTGCTGTGCGGGATGCGGATGTTCGACCGCACCCGTGCCACCGCCGACCTCGCGGTGGCCTTCCGCGACGCCGGTGTCGTCGGCTTCGACATCGCGGGCGCCGAGGACGGTTTCCCGCCCGCCGACCACCTGGACACCTTCGCGTACCTGCGCCGCGAGAACATGCCGTTCACCATCCACGCGGGCGAGGCGCACGGGCTGCCCAGCATCCACCAGGCCCTCCAGGTGTGCGGCGCCCAGCGCATCGGCCACGGCGTGCGCATCACCGACGACATCCCCGACCTCGCGGCCGGCAAGCTCGGCCGCCTGGCCGGCTGGATCCGCGACCGCCGCATCGCCCTGGAGATGTGCCCGACCTCCAACCTCCAGACCGGCGCCGCCACCTCGATCGCCGAGCACCCGATCACCGCGCTCAAGGACCTCGGCTTCCGCGTCACCCTCAACACCGACAACCGCCTGGTCTCCGGCACGACGATGACCCGGGAGATGTCCCTCCTCGTCGAGCAGGCGGGCTGGACCGTGGAGGACCTGCGCACGGTCACGGTGAACGCCCTCAAGAGCGCCTTCGTCCCGTTCGACGAGCGCAACGCCCTGATCGAGGACGTGGTCCTGCCGGGTTACGCGGCGGTGCTCTGAAGGAGCCCGCGCACATAGGCGGCCTGTCCGACGTGCTGGAGATCGTCGGACAGGACGCTGACCAGTCGCACGCCGAGCGTGACCGGCGGATCCCAGTTGTCGTCCACGACCCGTTCCAGGTCCTTCGCGGCCAGGGAGCGCAGGGCCCCGAGCGTCTGCTCGTGCACGGCGTCGTGGTAGCCGCTCAGCAGGCCGGCCGAGTCGACCCGCACCTTCGCGACCTCCGCGGAGCCGTGGCCGTAGCCGGTGTCGTGGCGCGCCAGGCCGAGTCCGAAGCGCTTCTCCCAGTCCTGGGCCAGCCACACCTGGTCCAGCCCGAAGGCGTCCGCGATGTGGTCGTCCTGGACCCGGGTGAGGTGCCACAGGAGCCAGCTGATGGAGTTGGCGTCGTCGGCGGGGCGGGCGTTCAGGTCGTCGGGGTCCAGACCCTCGACGACGGCGTGGACTTCTTCCTGGATACGGCCGTAGCCCTCGATGAGGATGTCCTTCGCGTGCATACCTCCACCATCGCGCAGTCCGCCCTGTCGCGCAGTACGCCCTCAGGCGCTCCCCGGTCCGAGCAGCCCCGTCAACGCCCGCGCCGCCGGACTGGTGGCCCCCGCGGGCGGCAGTAGCGCGATGGTCTCGTACTGCGTCTCGCCTGAGTCCTTCAGCGGCAGCGAGGTCAGGGAGGCCCGCTTGTGCCGGAAGTGCCGGGGCACGACCGCGATGCCGAGGTTCTCGTCGATCAGGTCGAGCAGGCCGTGCACGTCGTTCACCTCCAGCGGGACGGTCCGTCGCACGCCGGCCGCGGCGAAGACGGCGTCGGTGACACGGCGCGGACCCCAGTCGGGGTGGAAGTCGACGAAGACCTCGTCGGCGAGGTCGTGCGGGGTGAGTACGGCGCCGTCCGCCGCGAGCCGGTGGTCGGGGTGGCACAGCACCGTCATCGGCTCGCCGGCCAGCGAGACCGAGCGCAACTGGTCGGTGTCCGCCTGCGTCCGATAGGCGAAGGCCAGATCCAGCCGCCCGGCCGCGACCTCCTCGGCCAGCTCGCCCGAGCCCGCCTGACGCAACCGGATCTCCACGTCCGGATGCCGGTGCCGGAACGCGGCCAGCAGCCCCGCCACCGGCACCCCGGCGATGCACTGCTCCGTGCCCAGGGACAGGGTGCCGCGCAACACGCCCTGCACGGCGGCGACCGCCTCGTGCGCCGACCGTACCTGTGCGAGGATCCGCCGTGCCTCGCCCAGCAGCGCCCGCCCGGCCTCCGTCAGCGTCACCCGGCGGGTCGTGCGCACGAACAGCGGCGACTGCAACTCCCGCTCCAGCGCCCGGATGGACGCCGAGAGGCCCGACTGGGAAACCAGCAGCCGTTCCGCCGCGCGGGTGAAGTGCCGGTCCTCGGCGACCGCCACGAAGTGCTGGAGCTGGCGCAGTTCCATGATTGAGAAGCGTAACCGCTGAATCCCATCGGATTCTTCTGTTGGACCACTGCCCGCAGGTCGCGACAGAGTGGAGGCCACCCTGGTTCGACCTCCCTGGAGTCGCGTTGTACACCGCACACCCCGACCGCTACGCGGACATGCCCTACCGGCGCACCGGACGCAGCGGCCTGAAGCTCCCCGCGCTCTCGCTCGGCCTGTGGCACAACTTCGGCCCGGACCGCCCCGTCGAGACGCAGCGCGCCATCCTGCGCCGTGCCTTCGACCTCGGCGTCACGCACTTCGACCTCGCCAACAACTACGGCCCGCCGCCCGGCGCCGCCGAGTCCGCCCTCGGCGAGGCCCTCAGGGCCGACTTCGCGCCGTACCGCGACGAACTGGTCATCTCCACGAAGGCCGGCTATCTGATGTGGCCCGGCCCGTACGGCGAGTGGGGTTCGCGCAAGTACCTGCTCTCCTCCCTCGACCAGAGCCTGAAGCGGATGGGCCTGGAGTACGTCGACATCTTCTACTCGCACCGCCCCGACCCGGAGACTCCGCTGGAGGAGACGATGGGCGCCCTGCACACGGCGGTCCAGCAGGGCAAGGCGCTCTACGTCGGCGTCTCCAACTACTCCCCGGAGCAGACCCGCGAGGCCGCCCGCATCCTCGCCGACCTGGGAACCCCGCTGCTCATCCACCAGCCGCGCTACTCCATGCTCGACCGGCGCCCCGAGAGCAGTGGCCTCCTGGACGCCCTCGACGAGCTGAAGGCCGGCTCCATCGCCTACTCCCCGCTGGAGCAGGGCCTGCTCACCGGCCGGTACCTCGACGGCATCCCGGAGGACTCGCGGGCCGCGAGCGACAGCCCGTTCCTGAACTCCGACGCGGTCACCGACGAACTCGTCGGCAAGCTGCGCGCCTTGGACGAGATCGCGTCCTCCCGCGGCCAGTCGCTGGCCCAGATGGCCCTGGCGTGGGTGCTGCGTGAGGGCCGGGTGACCTCCGCCCTGGTCGGTGCGAGCAGTCCGCGGCAGCTGGAGGACAGCGTTTCGGCCGTCCGCAACCTCGACTTCGGCGCCGACGAGCTGGCCCGGATCGACCGGATCGTCGCGCAGTAGGACGCGCCGAGGTCCCGGAGGCGCCCGCCTCCGGGACCTTCGCACGTGTCGGTGGCGCCGCGGACGGTCAGGCCCCCGCGGGCACCCGGTCCAGGAAGCCGAACACCGCCCGGATCCGCCCCTCGCCGTCCAGCGTGACCACGTCGGACCCGGCCACGGGCGCCGAACCGTCGGCCACGTTCACCAGCTCCCAGGAGAAGCGTGCCGTGTCGTGGTGCCCGTCCACGGCGCCGGACAGCCGGAAGGCGAAGCCCGGGAACTGCTCGTGCGCCGCCGCGATCACGGCCTCGATCTGCGCGTGGCCGCGCACGTCGGCGAGGGGGTCGGTGTAGCCGCCGTCGTCGGTCCAGGCCGCGGCGACCGCCTTGGCGCGGGCCTGAGGCCCCGCGTTCCAGGCCTCGAAGTAGCGGGCGACGGCATCCTCGTAACGGGTGGTGGGAGCGGTCATGTCGATCATCCTCCATCGAGGTCGGACGCACTGGGGGGGAACCGGATCCCCGTCACGGCGACCCGGTACCGCAACCATGCCCGTGCCCTCGCGGACCGTCGATTACCTCACGGGTCATGACGCGGCCCGTCCGCGGAAACCCCGGGAACCCCGGGTCGCAAGGCGGCGTCGACCGGACGGAGGGTTTCGGCCGGCGACCGCGGCGAATATGCCAGGAGACTGGCCGGAAATTCATGGTGACAGTGGTTCAGCGGTGAACATACTCACCTCTAGGGCCTCTCACACCACGCGACAGCGCCCTCACGCACAGCACACGCGCCGCACGGACGCCATGCCGGACCGGCAGGCGGCTGGGCGACGGGGGAGGGGAGCAGTGCACGACGAGTTCCTGTGCCACGTCACCGCCTACGGTGTCTGCGACGGCCGGCGCATCGGCGTCCCCCTGGGGACCTACCGGGCCCCCACCCTCGCCCTGGCCCTGTGGTGGCTGCGCGACCGCGCGTCCTGGATCGCCGAGCGGCTCGACCCGCAGCCCGACTCCCCCCACTTACCGCGCGGCGCCCTGACTCCGGTCGCCGACGACGCACCCGACGTGCCGCGCGTACTGCGCACCTGGTGTGCCGACGCCCTCCAACAGGAGCTGGTCGCCGAGGAGTTGGCCGCGGGGCGGCTGGTGCGCATCGCCACCAGCGACGACACCACCGAGTACGAACTGCTGGCCGAGTCCGTGGACGCGCTGCGCATGCAGCGGGCCTCGCCGCCGCTCGTCGTCCCCGTCGCCTGACCCGGAGCGCGCGGGAGCCGTCCGACGATGCCCCTGGCACCTGTCCGGCGCCGACGGGTACCGTCTCCTACGCCTTTCGGCCGCCCGCACCGGACCCCGCTCGCCCGAGCCGGTCAGGTGCCACCGGCTCCGCGCCGCCCTGTCCCACCGAGCCGGCCCGGGGGCGCCCCGCCCCGCCGCCCCGCCCCTCGTGCGAGCAGTGCGCCCAGGAACCCGGCGACGAGTCCCCACAGCAGGGCGAGACCGAGCGCCCCCCACAGGCGCGGGCGCAGATACAACCGTCCCGACAGCCCGCCGCCCAGGTCGCCGATGCCGAGCACCGACAGGCCGTAGTGCGCCGAGATCCGGCCGACGAGGCCGATCGTCAGCACCGTGAGCGCCAGCGCCACGGCCATGTGCACGGCGAGCCGCCAGACCGGCGTCCGGGCCGGGGAGCGGACCGCGGCCACGAACCCCGCCGCGAGGAGCAGCACCGCCGCGACGACCAGGAGCCACCACATCCGCCCGTCGCGCTCGGTGAGCGTGCCCAGGTTCACCGACGAGACGTCCGGCGTGCGCAGCACCTCGTCGAGCACCTGCGGCACCGGCAGACCGAAGGGACCCTCCACGCGCCCGTTCCACGTGGCGCCGAGGCCGATCGTGAGCGCGGGCCAGGCCAGGTTCGGCAGGCCGAGCAGCAGGACGGCGAAGGTGTCCGCCGGGTGTCCCCGCGTCCCGGCGACGAACAGGCCGACGACGAGGCCGACGACGACGTACGCGAGGAGCAGCGCGACCATCGCGCACGCGGCCGGCCGCACCGCCGCCCGCAGCCCCGGCAGCCGCCCCGGCAGCGGAACCCGGCGCGTCACCGACAGGGCCACCACCATCACGCCCGCCAGCCACAGCACCCCGAAGAGGACCGTCAGCGGTACGTCCGTGGTGAAGCCGGCCTTCGGCGAGATGCCGAACAGGTCACCGAGGTCGTTCAGCACGCCTTCCCCCAGCGGGATCTCGAAGGTCTGGCGCGCGGTGAAGGCCAGCCCGAGGAGGGCGAGGAGCCACAGGACGGCGATCCGCCCGGCCCAGCCGAGCAGCTCCGGGGCGCCGGTGACGGGACGGTGCCGCAGGGGCCGTAGAAAGCCCCGGGCGATCACGAGTGCGCCGGCCAGCGTGACGGAGAGCGGGAGCACGGTCAGTCCCGCGTCCGTGCCGGCGAGTCCACCGGCGTCACCGGACAGTTCCAGCGCGCCCCCCACGGCGGTGACGACGGTCGCCGTGACGACCCGGGGGAAGGCGTTGCCGGGCAGGTCCGTGGCCCCGGCCGCCCACAGCCCGAGCGCGGACACCACTCCCATGGCGACCAGACCGGCCAGCACCGTACCCAGGGCCTGCACCCAGCCGGGGCGGCCGGCCGCCCGGTCGGGCGGGGTTCGTGAGCTCACGCTGCCACGCTAGGCAGCACCCGGGCGGCACGCCCGCCGGCCAGGGCCGTCCGCGTCGGCTCGCGGCCACCACCGAGGCGTCGCGGCGGCCAGGGAGGCGGCTCAGCCCGCCCGCACGACGAGCGCGTAGTCGCCGAGGCCCAGTACGCGGTCGGCCGCCACCTCGCCCCGCGTGGTGAGCACCGCGAGAATCCGGCCGGTCTCCGGAGCGAACGCCACGTCCCGCACCGTGCCGTGCCCGGTGCCCGCCTCGGTCAGGACCCGGCGGCCCAGCAGGTCGTGACGGGGCGGAACCGTGTCGGGGGCGGTGGCGGTGAGGACCCGGACGGCGGTCGGGCCGATCGTGTGCACCGCGTCCCAGGCCAGCACGGTCTCCCGGCCCCAGCGGCTGCCCCGGAGCCAGAGGTGGCTCACCGCCCCGGACGCGGGGTCGACGGTCAGGGACGTCACCGTGCCGAGCGGCCTCGCCCCGGCCGGCGCCACCACCCGCAGGCCCCGTACCTCGCTGAACAGCATCACGGCAGCGAGCGCCCCCGGTGCCCGGTCATGCCACCGACCAGGGCGGCGAGGCCGGAGAGGTCGTCGGCGACATGCCGCGCCGCGTCGTCGGGCAGGACGAGGGCCCGGCCGGCGACCGTGAGCGTCGCCCCGCGCGCCATGTACACCCTGCGCCGGTGCCGGGTGGGCCCGGGCAGGAACCGTTTGCTCGCCGCCACCCGGAAGCCGACGACCCGGCCACCGGTGCCGCCCTCCACCACGACGTCGAGGACCGTCCCGATCTCGGCGCCCGACTCGGTGAGCACCCTCGCGCCCAGGACCCGGCCCCGCAGGGACTGCCGGCGCTCCGTCACGGCGGCCGAGCCGACCAGGCCGCGCCGGTCGCGGATCATCACCGCGTCGTGGCCCAGGGCGTGCACGGCCGCCCACGGCAGGCCCTCCTTCAGCGGGCCGGACAGCAGCCCCCGGCCGGTCAGCGTGAAACCGGTGATCCGTCCCGCCACGGCGTCGCACACGGTGTCCTTGACGTGGGCGACGGCGTCGCCGCCGAGGGTGACCACCGGCAGGGTGGTGAGGCTCCGTGCGGCCATGAGTTCGTTCATCGCACACCCTTCCCTCACCTCGGGTTCCCCGCACCACTGTGACGATGCCCGCAGCCCGGGGTACGAGGAGCGGGGACTGCCGGGCCGGGGGCGGGGTACGAGGTCAGGTGCAGCAGTGTCCGGCCAGTCCGGCTTCCGAGAGAGAAACGCATGACCGAGTACCTGGACGGGGCAGTGATACCGACCGGCTTCGACGTACCCGTCGACCCGCTGAGGCGGGCGGCACACTACTCCGGTGAGCCGGGATGCATCGCGCAGGCGCGGTCCTTCGCCTCGCTCTTCCTCGACCAGCTCAGGACCGAGTGGTGCGCCACCGTCGGGCACCGCGCCGACGACGCGGTGCTGCTGGTGGTGAGCGAGCTCGTCACCAACGCGGACCGGCACAGCGCCGGTCCGTACATCCTGGAGCTGGAGGGCACGGACGCCACCGTGACGGTGACCGTCTACGACAGCAGCGGCGCGCTGCCCCGGCGCTTTCCGCGCGACCCCGAACGCGTCGGGCGGCACGGACTGGAGATCGTCCACGCCCTGGCGGAGTCGGTCGTCGTCGAACGGGTGCCGGTCGGCAAACGGGTGCGCGCGGTGGTGCGTCTCACCGAGGAGTGAAGCCCGCCACGGCGGTGCCGCCCCACCGGAGCGGGGCGACACGGACGGCGACCGCCGTCAGGCGCAGCCGAGTTCGCCCAGCATGCCCTCGCGCAGCCGGGTGATGATCCGCTTGATCAGCCGGGAGACGTGCATCTGCGAGCAGCCGAGCCGTTCGCCGATCTCGGCCTGAGTGGCCTCCTCCACGAACCGCAGGTGGATGATCTGCCGGTCGCGTTCACTGAGCTCGGCCATCAGCGGGGCGAGCGAATGGAAGTCCTCGACGAGCCGCAGTCCGTCCTCCTCCACACCGATGAAGTCGGCCAGCACCGACTCACCGCTCTCGGGGCCGTCCCCGGTCAGCGCGGCGTCCAGCGACGAGGAGTTGTAGCCGTTGGACGCGATCTGGCCCTCGACGACCTCCTTCTCACTGATGTTCATCAACGTGGCGAGTTCCGTGACGGTGGGCTCGCGGTCCAGGCGGGAGGAGAGCTCCTCGCGGGCCTTGGCCAGCTCCACGCGCAGCTCCTGGAGCCGCCGCGGCACGTGCACCGCCCAGGTGGTGTCACGGAAGAAGCGCTTGATCTCGCCGACGATGTACGGCAGCGCGAAGGAGGTGAACTCGACCTCGCGCGACAGCTCGAACCGGTCGATGGCCTTGATCAGGCCGATCATGCCGGTCTGGACGATGTCCTCCATGTCGTCCCCGCGGCCGCGGAACCGGCCGGCGGCGAACCGCACGAGCGACATGTTCATTTCGATCAGCGTGTTGCGCGCGTACTGGTATGCGTGCGTGCCCTCTTCGAGTTCGGCGAGGCGCTGGAAGAACTGGCGGGACAGCTGCCGCGCGTCACGCGGCGCCACGGTGCGGGGGTCCCCGACACCCGGCAGTGATCCGGTACCCGTCCTGCTCCCGGCGGTCTCCTCGACGACCTGCGCTCCCGGCCGGATCACGGCGGTCTCCATTACCTCTCCCACGAAAGTCACGGTCGGACGTCTCCCTAGGTTCTTCCCGCATGCGGGTACCCGGGGCGCGGCGGACCATGCCTCCCGTCTTCACGGGGGGTGCGAACCCGGTGCCGCTGCGTCGTCGCGGGGTGCTGTGCCGTCCCTCGGCGGTGTGACACCTCTCAGCGTAGTCCCGTGCGCGGCGAGGGGCACCCGCGCGGATTTCCCTCTGGGCGGAACGCCGGACCCTTCCGCCGGGCGCTCCGGCTCCTAACCTGAGGAGGTGACCAGCCACGTGTCGAAGGAAGCCCGTGTCATTCCCCTGCGCCCGCAGACAGCGCGCCCGGTGGACCGCCCCGCCGTCAGAGAGCCCCTGTGGCGTGATCTGGTCGGCGATGTCCTGCGGCGTGAACGCCTCGCCCAGGAACGCACGCTGAAGGAGGTGGCGGAGGCCGCCCGGATCTCCATGCCGTATCTGTCGGAGGTGGAGCGCGGACGCAAGGAGGCGTCCTCGGAAGTACTGGCCGCCGCCGCGGGCGCGCTCGGGCTGGGCCTGGGTGACCTGCTGGCGCGGGCCCAGGGCGAGTTGGTCCGCCTCACCTCGCGGCAGCACACCGGTGCCGGCCGGGGCCGGGGCGCGTCCGGCGCACGCTACGACGGGATGTGCCTGGCCGCCTGACCGCACGTCCGGGCCGGTGCCCCGCCGGGGCGCCGGCCCGGACTCTCACACCCGCGCCAGGCGCCGGCTCAGCACCTCGTCGGCCAGTCCGTACGCCACGGCCTCCTCGGCGGTGAACACCTTGTCGCGGTCCATGTCCGCGCGCAGCGTCGCGACGTCGTGGTGCGTGTGCCGGGCCAGCACCTCCTCCACCTGGGAGCGGATCCGCACCATCTCCTTGGCCTGGAGCGCCAGGTCGGAGACCGTGCCCTGACGTCCGCCGCTGGCGGGCTGCCCGAGCAGGACCCGCGCGTGCTCCAGCACGAACCGCCGTCCGGGATCCCCGCCCGCCAGCAGCACGGCCGCCGTGGAGGCCGCCTGCCCGACGCAGAAGGTCGAGATCGGCGCCTGCACGAACGTCATCGTGTCGTAGATCGCCATCAGCGATGTGAACGATCCGCCGGGGGAGTTGATGTAGATCGCGATCTCGCTCTCCGGGGCCGAGGACTCCAGATGGAGGAGCTGTGCGATGACGACGTTGGCCACGCCGTCGTCGATCTCGGTGCCCAGGAAGATGATCCGCTCCGACAGCAGCCGGCTGAACACGTCGTAGGACCGCTCGCCCTGCGGGGTCCGCTCGACGACGTTCGGAATCGTGTAGGTCCCCATGTCACAGCCCCATCCGTCGCCTGGTCGCGGCGGGCCGCACGTCCGCGAGGGACTGGACGACCCGGTCCACCATGCCGTACTCCCTGGCCTCCTCGGCCGTGAACCAGCGGTCGCGGTCACCGTCCCGGGAGATGGTCTCCGGGCTCTGACCGGTGTGCTCGGCGGTGATCCGCTCGATGGTCCGCTTGGTGAACTCCAGGTTGTCCGCCTGGATCTCGATGTCGGCGGTGGTGCCCCCGATGCCCGCCGACGGCTGGTGCATCATGACCCGCGCGTTCGGCAGGGCGTACCGCTTGCCCGCCGCGCCGACGCTGAGCAGGAACTGCCCCATGCTGGCGGCGAACCCCATGGCGAGGGTCGAGACGTCGTTGGGGATCAGCCGCATCGTGTCGTAGATGGCCAGCCCCGCGTGCACGGAACCGCCGGGGCTGTTGATGTACAGGCTGATGTCGGTGCGCGGGTCCTCCGCGGACAGGATCAGCAACTGGGCGCAGACCCGGTTGGCGGAGACCTCGTCCACCTGGGTGCCCAGCAGGACGATGCGCTGCGCGAGCAACTGCGCGGCCAGGTGGTCGTCGAACCGGGTCGCGGGGGTGTCGCCCTCCTGGGCCCGGGGCGGCGCGGCCGGGGCCGGGCCGGTGATGAGTGGAGACATCGGCGCTCCTTGTCGAGTGGTCGAGTGGTCGAGTGGTCGGGTGTCGGCCGGTCGGGGGAGTCGTACGCGGCTGACCGTGCCGTGTCCCTCCACTCTCGGTCCGCCGCCGTGCCCGCCGGGGATTTCTCTGCCGGCGGCAGATTCGCCGAGGGCAGAGCGCGCCCAGCCGGCCGTCCGCCCGCGCAACTGCCGCAAGGGAACCCGGACATCGCCCGCGAAGCGTCCGGGCCGCGCCGGTCGTGGTGGTCGCACCGCGGGCACGCGGGGAGCCGGACCCTCCGCGGCCCGTCGGCCGTGCTCGTGCCGCCGGGCGGTGCGTGCGGTGCGGCCGTTTGTGTGACCGGTCGCCGCGACCGATGAGTTCCGAGGCCCGCGCCGGTCGACAGTGGTGACCGTGTCCCACACCCAGGAGGTGCGCATGAGCAGCGACGGATTCACCACGTGTCTCTGGTTCGACGGCCAGGCGGAGGAGGCCGCCCACTTCTACGTCTCGCTCTTCGACAACAGCGGAATCGGCGCCGTCACCCGGTACCCCGAGGGAGGGCACCGGCCCGCCGGCACGGTGCTCACCGTCGACTTCACGGCCAACGGCCAGAAGTTCGTCGCCCTCAACGGCGGCCCGGAGTTCAGGTTCAACGAGGCGATCTCCTTCCAGATCACCTGCGAGAACCAGGAGGAGGTCGACCACTACTGGACCAGCCTCACCGAGGGCGGTGGCGAGGAGGGCCCCTGCGGCTGGCTCAAGGACCGCTTCGGAGTGTCCTGGCAGGTCGTCCCGAGCCGGCTCGAGGAGATGTTCCGCGACCCGGATCCCGCGAAGGCGGCACGCGCCAACGAGGCGATGATGTCGATGCACAAGCTCGACATCGCCGCGTTGGAGAGGGCGTACGCGGGGCAGTGAGCCGCCCGCCGGCGTGCGAGGCCGCAAGCGTGACCAACGTGCGGAAACGGACCTGCGGTGACGTCCTCGGCCGGACCTTCGGCGAGTCCTCGACGGAGTACGGCGATCACACCCGGTGCTACACGGACGGCCAGGCGGTCGCCGCCGTGGTCCCGCCCGTGCCGGGCCGGGAGGACCAGGCGCAGTGGTGCCCGTACTTCGCGCCCCGGGACGCCGGGGCGACCGCGGCGCGGATCCGCGGGGCGGGCGGCGAGGCGGTGACGGAGCCGAAGCGGGTCGGCGGCTTCGGCACCATGTGCCCGGCCCGGGACCCGGGCGGCGTGGTGTTCACCGTCCACGACCGCGACGCCGCCGTGACGCGGGCCACCGGGCTCGGTGACGTGCCGCGGTCCGGGCCGGCGGACTCCCCTTCGGCCGGTCCGCGACGCTCTTCGGCCGGTCCGCGACGCTCTCCGGCCGGTCCGCGAAGCGCTTCGGCCGGTCCGCGACGCTGAGCGGTCCGCAGGGCGCGGGCTTCTCCGTGATCGACCTCACGAAGACCGACGGGGAGACGCCGAAGCGCACGGACGTCCCCTGAGCCCCGTCCCGGTCACCCGCCGTGCCATGGCATGATCGGGCTCATGCGTGAACGTGTTGTGGCCGCGTGCGACGGGGCTTCGAAGGGAAACCCGGGTCCGGCCGGCTGGGCCTGGGTGGTCGCCGACGCGTCGGAGAGTCCGGCCCGCTGGGAGGCGGGTCCGCTGGGCAGGGCCACCAACAACGTCGCCGAACTCACGGCGCTGGAGCGTCTGCTGGCGTCGACCGACCCGGACGTACCGCTCGAGGTCCGCATGGACTCGCAGTACGCCATGAAGGCCGTCACCACCTGGCTGCCCGGCTGGAAGCGCAACGGCTGGAAGACGTCCGCCGGCAAACCGGTCGCCAACCAGGAGCTGGTCGTGCGCATCGACGAGCTGCTCGGCGGCCGCTCGGTCGAGTTCCGCTACGTGCCCGCCCACCAGGTCGACGGCGACCGGCTCAACGACTTCGCCGACCGCGCCGCCAGCCAGGCGGCCACCGTCCAGGAGGCCGCGGGCAGTGGCCTGGGCTCACCGGAGCCGCCGCCCGCGCCGGACGTCCCGGCGGCCCGGAAGGCGCCGCGCCGCGGCGCGGGCACGGCCCGCAAGGGCGGCGGTGGTTCCGCGCGCACCATCAAGGCGAAGTTCCCCGGACGCTGCCTGTGCGGCCGTTCGTACGCGGCCGGGGAGCCCATCGCCAAGAACGACCAGGGCTGGGGCCACCCGGACTGCCGCACGGCGGCGGCCGGCTAGCCGTACCGGCCCGCTCCCGCGCCGGCGGTGTCGCAGGGAACCACCGGCCGGGTGCCGGCCCTGTCCGTCCCGGCGTGCTCCGGGTGACAGACTGGCGGCATGGACGAGCGCACATTCGACAGGTCGAACCAGCACGCGTCGGTGGTCGGCCTCGGCACCTGGCAACTGGGTGCCGACTGGGGAGACGTCGACGACAAGGAAGCCCTCGCGGTACTGGAGGCGGCGGCCGAGTCGGGGGTGACCTTCTTCGACACGGCGGACGTCTACGGCGACGGACGCAGCGAGGAGACCATCGCCACCTTCCTGCGGAGCAGGCCCGACCTGCACGTACTGGTCGCCACCAAGATGGGCCGCCGGGTCGAGCAGATCCCGCAGAACTACGTCCTCGACAACTTCCGGGACTGGAACGACCGCTCCCGGCGCAACCTGGGCGTCGACGTCGTCGACCTGGTGCAGCTGCACTGCCCGCCGACCCCCGTCTACTCCACCGACGAGGTGTTCGACGCCCTGGACACCCTGGTCGAGGAGGAACGCGTCGCCGCGTACGGCGTCAGCGTGGAGACCTGCGAGGAGGCGCTGACCGCGATCGCCCGGCCGAACGTGGCGAGCGTGCAGATCATCCTCAACCCGTTCCGGATGAAGCCCCTGCGGGAGGTCCTCCCGGCGGCCAGGGAGGCCGGCGTCGGCATCATCGCCAGGGTGCCGCTGGCCTCGGGCCTGCTGTCCGGCAAGTACACCAGGGACACGGTCTTCGCCGCGAACGACCACCGCTCCTTCAACCGGCACGGGGAGGCCTTCGACCAGGGAGAGACCTTCTCCGGTGTCGACTTCGCCACCGGCGTGGAGGCCGCCGCCGAGTTCGCCGCGCTCGCCCCCGAGGGATACACCCCGGCCCAGCTGGCACTGCGCTGGATCATCCAGCAGCCCGGTGTGACCACCGTCATCCCCGGTGCGCGTTCGCCCGAACAGGCACGCGCCAACACGGACGCCGCGCGGCTGCCCGAGCTGTCCGAGGACACGCTCGCGGCCGTCCGCGACCTCTACGACCGTCGGGTCAAGGACCAGGTCGAGGGCCGCTGGTAGGAGCCTGCCGCTGACCTCACGGCACCAGGAGCAGCTGGCGTTCCCGTTCCTGGTCGCCGGAGGCCGCCCCTTCGTTCCGCAGGGTGAAGGCGTGGGACAGCGTCTCGCTCGCCGCCTCCACGGCCTGCGGGGTGCCCTGCACGGTGACCTCCACCGGAGCGGACAGCCGGCCGCCCGCCTCCTCGGGGGCCGCGCCGGCTTCCGGAGCGACCGGAGAGGTGAAGGTCGCCGTGCGCACCGTCGCCCGCTCGTCGGTGGGGAGGGCGTCGGGAGCCCCGAAGACCCCTTCCAGCGCTCGGACGATCGTCCGCGCGTCGTCGATGCCGCCACCGCTGAGCGTCACGGTGAGCTGAGTGTCGGACATTCCTCGTTCTCCTCCTGGGCGGGTGTCGGTCCCGCCCCGTGTAACCGTCCCCTGCGCGCTCAAACGGGCCGACACGGCCCCGACCGGCGCCTGAGCGCGGGGAACCCGGGAAGAGGGAAGACGACGAAGGCCACGACGACCGGGAGGAACAGTGGCGGACACGGCTGAAGGCTCGGGCCGGCGCAGAGGGCGCAACGAGACCGAGGAGGAGCGGGCGGACCGGATGTGGACGGAGCTGATCCAGGAGGTCCGCGTCGCGCAGATGGGCGTGCAGATCCTGTTCGGCTTCCTGCTCACCGTCGTGTTCACACCGAAGTACGAGGAACTCTCGGACACCGATCAGATGATCTATCTGGTGACGGTGGTCCTCGGCGCCGTGACGACCGGCGCCCTGATCGGGCCGGTGTCCCTGCACCGCCTCGTCTCCGGGCGGCGCGTGAAGCCGCAGGCGGTGCGGTGGGCCTCCCGGCTGACGCTGCTCGGCCTCGTGCTGCTGCTCGCCACGATGGCCGCCTCGCTCCTGCTGATCATGCGCGTCGCGACCCATGACGGCTTCGTGCCCTACCTCGTCACCGGCGTGGTGTTCTGGTACCTGCTGTGCTGGTTCGGGATCCCGCTGTGGACCCGGTACCACCGAACGTCGCGCTGAGGCCGGGGCTCCCCGCGCGAGAGCCCCGGCGCAGCCCGGCCACCGTCAGCCCCCGGCCATGATCTCCGCGAGGAAGTCGTCGACGCGCACCTTCTCGTTCCCCGGCCGGACCACGGCGTGGGTCTCGCGCAGGAAGGCCTCGACGGCCGCGGCCCACACCAGCACCACGGCCCGGTGACGGCTCCCGTCGGGCCGGGCGTCGCTGAGCAACTCGATGCGCAATTCGCCCCACCGGCCCCGCGACTCGGGGCTCAGCCGCACGTCACCCATGCCGACCGGACGGACGAGCCCCTCGCCCACCATCTCGCGGTCCAGCGTCCAGCGGGCGAGCACGCGGCCGTCATGGCTGAACACCACGGTCACCGCGAAAGGGTCCGCGGCGTCGTAGCTCAGGTGGGCGAGGACGGGAAAGCGGTCGGCGCCGCCCGCCTGGAGCTGCACGACGAGGGTCTTGTGCACGAGGAAGTTCACGACAGGCCTCCGGGGAGAACGGACGTAGAGCCCCCTAGTACCCCGCCCGTCCCGGAGATGCTCACGCAATGGCGACCGGCCCGCCCGCCCGGTGCTAGGAACGGCCCAGCGCCTCGCGCAGTGCGGGCAGCAGGGTCTTCTCCGACCAGTCCAGGAACGCGGGCTGCGTCTCGCCGCCGATCTGCACCAGGGCGATCTCGGTGAACCCGGCCTCGGCGTAGGGGCGTACGGCCTCCACGAAGGCGTCCGGGTCGTCACCGCACGGGATCGACTCGGCGACGTCGTCGGGGGTGACGAACTGGGTGGCCGCCTCGAAGGAGTCCGGGTGCGGCAGTTCGGAGTTGACCTTCCAGCCGCTGCCGAACCAGCGGAACTGCGCGTGGGCGCGTTTGATCGCCGTGTCCCGGTCGGGGTCGTAGGACACCGGCAGCTGACCGACGCGCGGCTTGCCCTCGCCGCCGTGCCGGTCGAAGGACTCCACCAGACCGGGCTTGGGCTCGGTGGCGATCATCAGGTCGGCGTGTTCGCCCGCCAGCGCGCAGGAACGCTCCCCGGAGACCGCGATGCCGATGGGCGGCGGGCTGTCCGGCAGGTCCCACAGGCGCGCCGACTCCACGTCGAAGTGCGTGCCGCGGTGATTCACGTGGCCGCCCTCGAAGAGCGCCCGGATGATCTGCACCGCCTCCTGGAACATCTCGTGCCGCACGTCGACGGACGGCCAGCCACTGCCCACCACGTGCTCGTTGAGGTTCTCTCCCGAACCGAGCCCGAGCCGGAACCGGCCCTCGGACAGCAACTGGAGCGTCGCGGCCTTCTGCGCCACCACCGCCGGGTGGTAACGGAACGTCGGACACGTCACGTATGTCATCAGCGGGATGCGGGAGGTCGCCTGCGCCGCGGCGCCCAGCACACTCCACGCGTACGGCGCGTGGCCCTGCGAGCGCAGCCACGGGAAGTAGTGGTCCGACGTCACCGAGAAGTCGAAGCCCACCTCCTCGGCCCGCACCACATGGTCGACGAGCTCACGGGGGCCCGCCTGCTCGGTCATCATCGTGTATCCGATTTGCACCATATGGAGCGGGTCCCCGTCCCGGCGGAGCGAAAACACCGCGAGCGGACGTCCGCGGACGCCGTGGGGACGGTGCGCAACCGTCGTCAGCGCGCCCCGAAGCCCTCCACCCAGGCCGCCATGTCGGCGGTCGTGGCGTTGCCGCCACACACCACCAGCCCGATCCGGGCGGCGTCACCCACCCGCTCCACCACGCGCCGGGCCGCGGGCAGCAGACAGCCGGCGGCCGGCTCGGTCCACACCTTCGCATGCTCGGCGAGCGCGAGCGAACCCTCGACCGCCTCCCGGTCCGGCACCACGAACACCTCGGTGACCAGCGACGACACATGGTCGTACGTCAACTGCGAGACGGACGGGGCGCTGAGCGTGGTGACGATCGACGACAGCGTGACCGGCAGCGGGCCGCCCGCCGCCAGTGCCCGGGACATGGCCTCGGCACCCTCGGTCTCCACACCCCAGATCCGCACGCCCGGCCGCAGCGCCCGCAGCGCCGCCGCCACGCCCGCGACCAGCCCGCCGCCCCCGATGCTCACGAGGACGTCGGTGAGCTCCCCGGCGTCCTCGGCGAACTCCAGCCCGACGGTGCCCTGCCCCGCGACGACCACGGGGTCGTCGAAGGGGTGGACCAGGGTCAGCCCCTCCTGCCGGAGCCGCGTCACCAGGGCGAAGGCGCTGTCCATGCCGTCGGTCAGCCGCACCAGGGCGCCCGCCTCCTCGGCGACCTCCACGGAACGGGCCGGAGCCGTGCGCGGCATGACCACCGTGGCCTTCACGTCGAGGGCGGCGGCCATGACCGCCACGGCGATCCCGTGGTTGCCGCCGCTGACCGCGACGACGCCGGCGGCCCGCTCGGCCTCGGTCAGCGACAGCAGTTTCGCCGTCGCGCCGCGCGCCTTGAACGAGCCGGTGCGCTGGAGCAGTTCCAGCTTCGCGGTGACCGGGACACCGAGCAGTGCGGACAGCCCGGGGCTCGGCACGGTCGGGGTGCGTACGACGTGTCCGGCGATCCGCTCGGCCGCGGCTTCGATCTCCGTGATCCCGATCAAGTCAGTCGTCCTTCCGGCGCGGGCGGTGATCCGCGCCTGTCCGCACCCTTTCGCGTGAGGCGCCCGAGGTCAACAGGTTCCCGGGGTGCCCGGCCGGAGCCCGGAGGCCGCGCCGCAGGGGACGTCCGGGGGCACGCGGACACGTAGGGAAGACTGGGCCCCATGGACGATGCGAACGTGACACAGGGAGGGGCCCGTATGACGCGCCCGATCACGGCAGGGGTGGACGGTTCGGAGGAGAGCCTGGCCGCACTGGCCTGGGCCGCCAGGGAGGCGGTCCGCCGGGGAGCGCCACTGCACGTCGTGCACGCCTGGCGGTTCCAGCCGCAGGACGCGGCCGGCACGGAGGGCCGGGACGCGCAGGAGCGGTGGGTACGGGACTCGGTCGCCGAGTCGGTCCGGGACGTCACCGAGCGGCACCCGGACCTCGAGGTGTCCACGGAGGTCCGTGAGGCCGACGACACCGTCGCCGAGCTGCTCGCCGCCGCGGCCGACGCCGAGACGCTGGTGCTCGGCTCCCGCGGCCACGGGGCGGTCGTCGGCTTCCTGCTCGGCTCTGTCGGCCAGCAGGTGATCGCCGAGGCGACCCGGCCCGTCGTCCTCGTGCGGGCCGGCGACGAGGCCGCCGCCGAGGCCGCCGGCCGCGAGGTCGTCGTGGGCCAGCAGGGAGAGCCGGAGGACAGCGCCGACGCGATCGGCTTCGCCTTCCGGGCGGCCGCCGCGCGGGGCGCCACCGTGCGGGCCGTGCGCGCCTGGACCCTGCCGCCGGTGTTCGCCTACAGCCCGGGCTCGATGCGGCTCGCCGACGAGGCCGGGGGCCTGGAGCCGTACGAGAGGAAGGCACTCGGCGAGGCGCTCGCGCCGTGGCGCGAGCGGTTCCCCGACGTTCCGGTGATCGAGCACGTGGAGATGGGCAGTGCGGGCCAGGTGCTGCTGTCGGTGGCCGGTGGCGCCCAGCTGATGGTCGTCGGCCGCCGTGCCCGCCGTACGGCCGTCGGTGCCCGGATCGGCTCGGTGGCGCACGGTGTGCTGCACCACGCCGGCTGCCCGGTCGCGGTGGTTCCGCACACCTGACGCCCACGCGCGTGGGGTGACTCAGTCCGCGGTGGGCTGCAGGCTCTCCCGGGCCCTGGGCAGGATGTGGGCGATGTAGTCCGCGACGGCCGTGTCCAGGCCGATGTCGTGCTGGGCCCGCTCGGACAGGTACCAGCGGTGCTCCAGCAGCTCGTGGTAGATCTCGGCCGGGTCCATCGCGCCACGCAGTTCGAGCGGCACCGCGCGCACGGTGGGGCGGAACACCTCGCGCACCCAGCGGTGGGCGAGGACCTCCGGGCGGGCGCCGAGGGGGTCGCCCGGGGCGTAGTCGTCCTGGGTGGCCATCCAGCTCTCCAGGTCGTTCAGCAGCCGCCTGGCCTGGTTCTCCTCGGCGTCCAGCCCTGTCAGGCGCAGCAGTTGGCGCTGGTGGTGGCCCGCGTCGACGACCTTGGGCACGAAGGTGACCGTGTCGCCGTTGGAGGCGTGCTCGATCTGCATCTCGGCCACGTCGAAGCCGAGGTCGTTGAGCCGCCGGATCCGGCGCTCGATGTAGTGGTACTTGCCCGCCGGGTAGACGGAGGTGCGGGTCAGCTCCTGCCACAGGCTCCGGTAGCGGGCGCAGATCTCGGCCCCGAAGTCGACGGGGTCGACGGAGGGGTGCAGTGCCCCGGACGCCTCCAGGTCGAGCAGCTCGCCGCTGATGTTGACGCGGGCGAGGTCGAGGTCGTAGTCGCGCTGTCCGTCGCTCAGCCGCGCGTGCAGCTCCCCGGTCTCGGCGTCCACCAGGTACGCGGCGTACGCGCCCGCGTCGCGCCGGAAGAGCGTGTTGGACAGCGAGCAGTCGCCCCAGGCGAACCCGGCCAGGTGCAGCCGGACCAGCAGCACCGCCAGGGCGTCCATCAGGCGGTGCATGGTCGCCGGGCGCAGCGTCGTCTCGAACATCGACCGGTACGGCATCGAGCCACCGAGGTGCCGGGTGATCAGTACCGGTTCCAGCGCCTCGCCGGCGGCGTCGGTGCGGCCGGTGACCACGCCCAGCGCGTCCACCGCGGGGATGGCGAGCCGGTCCAGGTCGCGCAGCAGCTGGTACTCGCGCAGCGCGGGCCGTTCGGCCAGCTCCTTGACGGCGACCACCTCGTCCCCGGCGCGGGCGTAGCGGACGACGTGCCGGGAGATGCCGCGCGGCAGTGGCACGAGGTACTTCTCGGGCCACTGCTCCAACGGCAGCTGCCAGGGCAGTTCGAGGAGGAGGGCGGGGTGCTCCGGATTGGTGGCACTGATCTGCAAGGCCATGCCCCGACTCTAGAACGCCCGTTCCCGGGCCAGCCGCGCGGCTTCCCTCACCGGGCCGCGGTGGACGGGACCGTGCCCCGGGAGCAGGACGTCGCCGTCCAGCCCGGCGAGGACGTCGAGGGAGGCCACGGTGCGCGCCCGGTCGTGGTGGAACATGCCGGGCAGCAGCTGCGGTCCCTCGGTCCGTGAGATGGCGTGCCCGCTCACCAGTGCGTCGCCGGAGATCACCACCCCCGCGTGCGGCAGGTGGTAGGCGCAGTGCCCGTCGGTGTGGCCGGGGGTGTGCACCGGCACGGGCCGGCCGGGCAGGTCGAGGGCGCCGTCCGCAGGGAAGGGCGCCGGCGAGGTCACGGGGTGCTGCTCGGTGCCGCCGGAGCGGAGCACGTGCACCGCCCACGGCAGCACGCCCGGCCGCCAGGCGTTGCGCAGGACGGTGCCGACGGACACCTGCTGGAGGAACTCCCGTCGGGCGTGGGGCACTTCGGCCTCGTGGAGGAGGACGGGGGTGCCGTGGGCGGCCCGCAGGTACTGGGCGGAGCCCAGGTGGTCGTTGTGCGCGTGGGTGATCAGTACGGCCGCCACCGCCTCGGGCGGACTTCCGACGGCGGCCAGGGATTCCAGCAGCTGCCGCCGGTCGCCGGGGTAGCCGGTGTCCACCAGGGTCACCGCGTCGCCGTCGGTGAGGATGACCCAGTTGGTGTTGCTCCCGTGGACCAGGTAGGTGCCGTCGGCGACTTGCCGCACGTCCGCGCTCATTGGGTCTCCCCGCATGTCAGGTCGCTGTCCGGTGGGGGACAGCCAACCAGAACCGGCGTGCGGTGGCGCGACGACCTTCAGCGCACGCCGTGCGGGCGGAACTGGATGCTGATGCGGGGGCCGGCGGCACGGGTGCTCTTGGGGACGCAGTGCTCCCAGGTGCGCTGGCAGGAACCGCCCATCACGATCAGGTCGCCGTGGCCCAGTGGGCGGCGCACCGTGGCGCCGCCACCGCCCGCGGGGCGCAGCAGGAGGTCGCGGGGTGCGCCGACCGAGAGGATGGCGACCATCGTGTCCTGGCGTGCGCCCCGTCCGATCCGGTCGCCGTGCCAGGCGACGCTGTCCCGCCCGTCGCGGTAGTGGCACAGCCCGGCCGTGGTGAACGGCTCGCCCAGTTCCCCGGCGTAGTGCGCGGACAGCGCGTCGCGCGCCTCGTCCAGCAGGGGGTGAGGCAGCCGGTCGCCCGCGCCGTAGAACGCGAGCAGCCGGGGGACGTCGACCACCTGGTCGTACATGGCCCGTCGCTCCGCGCGCCAGGGGACCTCGGCGGCCAGCCGCTCGAACAGCGTGTCGGCTCCGCTCAGCCACCCGGGGAGCAGGTCGATCCAGGCCCCGGAGCCGAGGTGGGTGCGGCGCAGCCCGTCGAGCGGGCCGAGCCGGACCTGGTCGGTCTGGTCGAAGAGCGAGCCCTGGAGGTGCGTGGTCATGGGACCAGCGTACTCCTTATTCGAAAATGCGTTCTAAGTGTGACGCGGGGTCTTCGGATACACGAACGCATCCGATACATTCCCGTATCCGACGGAGGGCGGGTGCGGCGATGGCGGTGAGGACGACGACCGGGCGGGTGACCAGGCGGCGCGTGCGGACCCGTGCGAACCTGCTCGACGCGGCGTTCACGGTGTTCGCCGCCAAGGGGTTCGGCCGGGTGTCGATCGAGGAGGTCTGCGAGGCGGCCGGTTACAGCCGGGGAGCCTTCTACTCGAACTTCGACAGCCTCGACGAGTTGTTCTTCGCCCTCTACCGCGAACGGGCCGCGCTGATCGCGGAGCAGGTGTCCGGCGCCCTCGCCCAGGACGGACCGGACCTGGACGTGCCCGCCGCCGTGGACCGCGTCACCGAGGTGCTGCTGCTGGACCGGGACTGGCTCCTGGTGAAGACGGACTTCCTGGTGCATGCCGCCCGGGACCCGGTCGTGGCGCGGACCCTGCTGGAGCACCGGGCGCGACTGCGGCGGGCCGTCGCCGACCGCCTCACCCGGGCCAGGGGCCACACCACCCTGCCCGCCGTCCTGGGCGACGCCGACGGCGCCGCGCACGCCGTGGTCGCCGCGTACGACGGGGTCACCACCCAACTGCTGCTCGACCGGGACGTGGAACACGCCCGTGCCTGGCTGGGCCGGCTGCTCACCGCGCTGCTCACCGAGGGCAGCGGCACCCCCTCGCATCCCACGACCCCCGAGACCCCCACGAC
>NZ_JAGMUE010000838.1:0-570 GCF_019049165.1 Streptomyces sp. AC627_RSS907 | reverse complement strand
CAATGGCGCTGACCCGGGCGTCGATGGGCTGCTGCGGCCCCCCGACCTGAATGGCGCCGTCGGTGGTGCTGCCGGCGGGAGTGTTCTCAGCCATGGCTGTCGTGGTGCTCTCTCTCTGCGTCAGAAAACAGGTGCTGCCCCAGTGGTGCGCGGGTCGGCATCAACCGACCGCGCCCTCCATCTGCAGCTCGATCAGCCGGTTGAGCTCCAGCGCGTACTCCATCGGCAGCTCGCGGGCGATCGGCTCGACGAAGCCACGGACGATCATGGCCATCGCCTCGTCCTCGGACAGACCGCGGCTCATCAGGTAGAAGAGCTGGTCGTCGCTGACCTTGGAGACGGTCGCCTCGTGGCCCATGGACACGTCGTCCTCGCGGACGTCCACGTACGGGTAGGTGTCCGAGCGCGAGATGGTGTCCACCAGGAGCGCGTCACAGAGCACGTTCGACTTCGAGCCGTGCGCGCCCTCGCCGATCTCGATCAGACCGCGGTAGGAGGTGCGACCGCCGCCTCGGGCCACCGACTTGGAGACGATGTTCGAGGAGGTGTTCGGCGCCATGTGCACCATCT
>NZ_JAGMUE010000837.1:0-571 GCF_019049165.1 Streptomyces sp. AC627_RSS907 | reverse complement strand
GGGCACCGGGAGCGCCGGGTTCGCCGGGCGCGTCCGAGGGGCCGGGCGCGGCTGCCGCCGCGGCCTCGGCCGCCTGCGCGGCGGCGAGCTTGTCGGCCGTCTTGCGCGCGGCGGCGATCTCCTTGGGCTCCTCGGCCCCGGGGTCGAGCGCGGGCGGCTCGGGCACGGTCCACATCCACTCGCGAAGCTTGTCCCGCTCGTGGGTCAGATCCCGGATGTCGGTCTCCGCGTACTCGAACTCCGGCGACCAGAACAGCGCGTCGAAGGGGCACACCTCGATGCAGATACCGCAGTACATGCACAGGGCGAAGTCGATGGCGAAGCGGTCGAGCACGTTCTGGCTGCGCTCCCGGCCGCCCGGGGTGGCCGCGGGCACCGTCTCCTTGTGGGAGTCGATGTAGATGCACCAGTCGGGGCACTCGCGCGCGCAGAGCATGCAGACCGTGCAGTTCTCCTCGAACAGCCCGATGACGCCGCGGCTGCGCGGCGGCAGTTCGGGCAGCGTGTCGGGGTACTGCGCGGTGTGCGTCTTACGGGTCATCGTGCGCAGCGTGACGGCCAGCCCCTTGGC
>NZ_JAGMUE010000836.1:0-590 GCF_019049165.1 Streptomyces sp. AC627_RSS907 | reverse complement strand
CGCACGTTCCGGGAGAAACGTTCGTGGCGTGCGATCACCGGGTAGTCTCGCGGCAATTGCTGGGTGTCGGCTCCAGCCGGAGATTCCACGCGTGAGCACGCGTGGGCTGCCCCGTTCGCGTCGCCACCCAGCACGGGTCCCCTCGCGGGGAAAGCGTCTCGGAGGTCGACGCATGCCTGGCTGGCTGTTCCGTCCCTTTCTCGTCGTGCTCTACGTCCTACCGCTGCTGACCGTCGTGTTGCTGTCCGCGCCGGCGTGGCTGACCTGGCCCTTCCTACCCGCCGGGCGACAGCGGGTCGTGCTGGAGGTCATCGACCGGCTGGTGCGGTGGACGCGTACGGTCATGACGCACCACGCCGCCCCCACCCCACGGGGCCGGGGCGCCGCCACCGGGCCCTGAGCCGCCGCGTGCCGCCGGCGGCCCCGGCTCACGGTGCCGTGAGCCGCTTCTCCAACAGGGTCACGCCGTACGACCGGCCACCGTCGCCGTTCTTCGCCGCCCGCTCGCCGACCACGGCGTACCCCGCGTCCTCGTAATAGGCGCGCAGGCGGTCGTTGTTGGCCAGGCAGTCCAGGCGGCACAGCGTGCG
>NZ_JAGMUE010000835.1:0-739 GCF_019049165.1 Streptomyces sp. AC627_RSS907 | reverse complement strand
CGCCCCCGCCGCGGCCGAGGGTTGGTGAGCGGGACCCGGATGAGGTGGTCATGGTCGATGCCCCACCGCCTGCCAACGGGACCCGGTTCCTTGACCGGATCAAGACCGCCCGCCGTCGCGAGGTCGTGCCCGCGTGGCTGCGCTCGCCTACCGAAGCGCGGGCCGCTGCCCGTTGGGTGGCCCAGTACGCCGGGCATCTGGCCGCGTATCACGCGATCCGCAGCCCCAAGTACGTTGGCGTGCTGGCCCTGCGCTCGCCGGTGGGTGCGGCGCGGTTCCTGGGGGGCACGTTGCGGTGGGTCTCCGATGCGGAGGCGGCGCCGTTGCGAGCGGCTGCGGTGGCCTCGGAGGACGCGGCCGAGTACATGATGCTCACCCGCAAGCGTGATGACCGCGTACGGCTGCGAATGACGCTGGCCGTGCTCGCCGCGCTGATCGGGCTGGGCGCGACGCTGGCCCTGTACGTGCTGGCCCCGATGTGGGTGCAGGTGGTGTCGGTGACCGCCTTGGTGTTGGCCATGGGCGCCATCGGCACGCCCAAGGACCAGCCCCTGATCACTCGCGCGGTCGAGATCCCCAAGGCCCAGCGGCTGACCAGCGAGATCGTGTTGCGTGCGCTGGGAGCGCTGGGCATTCCCGCGATCACCCAAGCCATCGGCAAGGGCGGCGGGTTCGCCTTCACCGCCCCCATCACCCGCGATGGCCCCGGTTGGCGCGCGCAGGGTGACCTGCCCTACGG
>NZ_JAGMUE010000834.1:0-698 GCF_019049165.1 Streptomyces sp. AC627_RSS907 | reverse complement strand
CCCCAGGAGACCGCCGCGCTCTCGACCTTCGCCCAGAGCGTCGGCTACCTCCTCGCCTCGGCCGGTCCCCTCGGCCTCGGGTTGGCGCACTCCGCCACCGGCTCCTGGGTGCTACCGCTGCTCATCCTGCTCGTCCTCGCGGCCCTGCAACTGCTCGTCGGGCTCGCCCTCACCGCGCGCCGAACGCACTGAACCGCAGCGCCGGCGGTGCGGCTGCGCGGGGAGGGATGCGCGGGAGGGGGAGTCGCGCCAGCGCGGGCCGCGCACCCTTGCAGGCGACGGGGCGGCCGGGCGTGGCGTACGGGAAGGAGGCGTACCGGAAGGTGGGCGTGGTCGGGCGGTTCGAACCGCCGCCCGTACGCCGTGTGCGGTGCGGCGCGGTCAGCCCTTGGCCGCGGCGCACTCGCCGCAGGTGCCGAAGATCTCGATGGTGTGCGCCACGTCCACGAAACCGTGCTCGGTGGCGATCGAGTCGGCCCACTTCTCCACGGCCGGGCCCTCGACCTCGACGGCCTTGCCGCACGAGCGGCAGACGAGGTGGTGATGGTGGTCGTCGGTGCTGCATCGCCGGTAGACGGACTCGCCCTCGTCCGTACGCAACACGTCCACCTCGCCCGCGTCGGCGAGGGACTGGAGGGTGCGGTAGACCGTGGTCAGGCCCACCGAGTCGCCGCGGTGCTTGAGCATGTCGTGGAGTT
>NZ_JAGMUE010000833.1:0-794 GCF_019049165.1 Streptomyces sp. AC627_RSS907 | reverse complement strand
GGGCGGGGTGAGAGACGAGGGCCGGGAAAAGGCAGGAGCCCCGCTTCCCGTCGAAACGGGGAGCAGGGCTCCTTGGGTACTACATCAGGAACGAATAGGTGCCGACCGCGATGGCCGAACCCGCGAAAGATCCAGAGGATCAGACAGGGGTTACGTTCTCCGCCTGCGGGCCCTTCGGACCCTGCGTGACGTCGAAGTTAACCTGCTGGTTCTCCTCCAGGGAGCGGAAACCAGAGGCGTTGATCGCGGAGTAGTGGACGAAGACATCCGGGCCGCCGCCGTCCTGGGCGATGAAGCCGAAGCCCTTTTCAGCGTTGAACCACTTCACGGTTCCGGTAGCCATAAGCCCTCCTTGGGCCAAAGGGTTGCCCTGCTCCAGAACCTGCAAGAAGTCTGAAAACTACAAAAGCCTGCGGCGTCACATGCTCCGCAGGCTCTGTACTGCAAGGGAAACCAAACTGCAACTTGCGGCGAGCCTAGCACGGCAGATGCCGAGGGGAAAGAGCGAAAGATCACGGGGACGGGCGGTTTCCATGCGCCGAGGAAGGGAAAAGCGCGCACGTCAGCGGTGCCCGGGCAACGAGCGCGATCCTCCGCGCCGCGCCACCGTGCCCCCCGGCGCCACCAGGACCACCCCCCAGGGCTAGCCTCCGGATGTGGACAATTCAACCCCTGTCGCCGCTACCGCCACCGGCCACCGCCGGAGCCGGCCGCGGGTCGGCCACATCCAGTTCCTCAACTGCCTTCCGCTGTACTGGGGGCTCGCCCGCACCGGCAGCCTCCTCGATCTCGAG
>NZ_JAGMUE010000832.1:0-744 GCF_019049165.1 Streptomyces sp. AC627_RSS907 | reverse complement strand
GGTCGGGCTTGTGCGTCTCGTACAGCCGGTGCTCCTGGCCGATGCGCAGGAAGTCGCGGCCTCGGCCACGGCCGAACTCGGCCAGGTAGATGAGCAGGCCGGGGCGGGTCGCTATGACGACGTCCGCGTTGGTGGCGTCGAGGTAGGCGGCGACGCGCTCGTCGGTGAGCGCGTTGAAGTTCACCGTGCCGTTGGCCTCGGCGGCCGGGATGCGCGGGGTGATCTGCTTGAGCAGCGGGTTGTCCGCGTCGCTGGCGTGGCCCTTGCGCAGGTCGATCAGGTTGACGACGCGCACCGCGTCGTTCAGCGGGAGGCTCGGGGCCTCCGCGGTGCGCATGAGGGAGACGATCTCCACCTCGTGGTGTTCGGCGAGGGCGCCCGCCACATTGAACGTGGAACGGATCGTTCCACCGATGCCGTACACGTTGTGCAGCAGAAATGAGATCTTCATTTTGACTTCACGCAGGACGGCTTGCGTCCGTTGCGTGCTGCCTCCCCTCTGGCCTGGCCTGCCTCATTAGACGATCGCGGGTGAAGAAAGTTGCTTATGCATGCGGTGATATGCAATGGCCCACAATCGTCGAGCACACCACAACCTTCCGCCTCTTCTGCTCGTCCGCGGGTGCGGGCACGCGGGCGCGGGCGCATTTGTCTTCAGGTTTCTTCGAGTTTCTGCGGGTTCCTTCGAGTTTCTACGGGGCGACGGGGTGCGCCGGGGAGCGCGTTGGCGGGGCGGGGGAGCGC
>NZ_JAGMUE010000831.1:0-602 GCF_019049165.1 Streptomyces sp. AC627_RSS907 | reverse complement strand
CCGGCAGCGGCGCCCAGGCCGCCGCGGGGACGCCGACGGTGGCGAGCAACAGGTCGCCCGGGAAGAAGAGAGCGTCGAGCAGCGGCACCGCGCGCGGCAGACGCACCGCGAGCGGCAGCACGTACGGCAGCGCCACCTGCTGGCTGACGAGGAGGCGCGACTCCACAGAGCCGAGTTCGCCCAGCGGCAGGCGCCGCGCCGCGTGCACGGTGCGGACCAGGTGGGTGGCGTCGGCGGCGGGCGACGCCCAGCGCGGCGGGGCCGACTCGTCGAGCGTGCGGTCCAGGTGCGGCAGTCGGTCCATGACGTACGCCTCGGCTCGGCGGTGGTTACCGGCGCTCCAGCAGCCTGCGGACCAGCCAGGCCACGCCGCCCACGGTCAGCAGCACGGTCCCGATCAGCACGAGCCAACTCGTGCCGTTGCCCCGCGACCAGTCGTAGGCCAGGCCCGCCCAGCAGATCGCGGTGGCCGCGGCCGTGCAGAACCCCGCGACGGGGCCCATCAGCTCGGCCCGGCGCGTGTGACCACGGCCGGCGAAGATCCGTCGTACGCCCTCCGGCATCAGGATCAGCGTCCAGGCGAGGGTGACCCAGGCCAGGCC
>NZ_JAGMUE010000830.1:0-668 GCF_019049165.1 Streptomyces sp. AC627_RSS907 | reverse complement strand
GTGCCGGTCTTGGCCTGGCCGATGACGTCGGAGCCGCTGAGGGCCACCGGGAGCGTCATCTCCTGGATGGGGAAGGGGGACGTGATGCCGACGGCCTCAAGGGCCTCGGCGGTCTCGGGGAGAATCCCGAGTTCTCTAAACGTAGACAGGATGCTTGCCTCTTCTGTGAGACGCGGCGCGAGGCGGCGAAGGGGGTCGTACCGCACCGGGTACTTGGCCGACCGGGGACGGGCCGGATGGCGCGGGACCACTGCCTCCGCTCAGGCGCGCACACCGCGAGCGGTTCCCTCTCGCCGTACGTATGTCTCATACGCGCCGCGTGGAGGGCGGTCGATTTGGAGCCGATCGGGCCACCGACCGGGCATCCGCATGCGTGGAACGACCCGCCGATAATGGGCGGGCTCCTTACCACTGTACCCCGGATACGGCGCTCCATCCGGAGGCTTGTTTGAGTGCGACGATGAACACACTCGGGACCGCCCGGGGCCGCCGGGGCTGACCAGGGGCTTCCGCGTGCCCCCAGGCGGACTATTGTGCGCGTCATGGAGACGCCCAACGCCGCTGACAGCACGCCCGACGACGCTCCCGAGAGCATTGGAATCGCCGCCCAGGACTGGGCGCAGGCGTCCGCTGAGCCGCAGTACCGGGCCGCGGTCATCGACCTGCTC
>NZ_JAGMUE010000829.1:0-552 GCF_019049165.1 Streptomyces sp. AC627_RSS907 | reverse complement strand
GCATCCGCCTGGGCGACGGCGTCCTGATCGGCCCGAAGACCAACCTCATCTCGTCCGACCACCCGCTCCCGGCCTCCGAGCGCAGCGCGTTCATCACCCGGGCACCCATCACTATCGAGGCCAACGCCTGGCTGGGCGCGGCCGTGACGGTGCTCCCGGGGGTGACGATCGGCCGCGGCGCCGTGGTGGGCGCTGGCGCCGTCGTCACGAAGGACGTGCCCGCCAACACGCTGGTGACGGGGACGGCCGCGTTCGCGCGCAAGCGCTGGGACGACTGAGCGCGCGGGGCCGGCACGCCCGCCGGAGGCCACGGCCGCGGGGCGACGCTCAGCCGATCGCGCGGCGGTACACCTGCCGCGAGCCGCCCTCCGGCCCGGGGTCGGCGGCCTCCGCGGGGCTGAACCCCAGGCGCTCGTAGAAGACGCGCGCCCCGCTGGCCACGGCGCCCGGATGGTCCGCCCCGAAGGTGATCACCTCGACGCTGCCCGGCCCCCGGACGAACCTCCGCTCCGCGTCCGCCATGAGCGCCCGCCCCACACCGCTCCCCCGCGC
>NZ_JAGMUE010000828.1:0-729 GCF_019049165.1 Streptomyces sp. AC627_RSS907 | reverse complement strand
TCGCGGCTCTGCACGGACAGGACGGGCCGCGGCCGTGCGCCGGCGCCCGACGCCGCGACGGACGCCGGGGCGCCCGCGCCCGTGTCCGCGCCCGTGTTCGCGCCCGCCAGGGTGTTTCCGTCCTCCCAGCCCGCGGTGACCAGGTACTCGAACGCGGTCCGGTCCCAACACACGTCGGTGCGCTGGCCGTCGAGGCCGACGACGTGCAGGGACACGTCCGCGTTGGCGGTGCCGGCCGACGGGTAGCGCACCGCGCGTGGCCGCCGCTCCGGATGCGCCGCGTCGCCGATGAACACGTGCCGTACGGGGCTGACGTCCACCCGCGCCACGAGCAGTGACCTCCCGTCGGGAGCCCACCAGAAGCCGCGGTCGCGGCCCATCGACTCGGCGGCGACGTACTCGGGCAGCCCGTGCTGACCTCGGGGCCCTCCGGCGCGAGCAGCAGCCGGTCCGTGCCCGCGCCGTGTCCACGCCGGGCAGCGGCGGCCGGGCCCGCCGCGTCGGTAGCGGTTGTCCCGCCAACCGCCGTGCCGTCCGGCGCCGGCAGCTCCACGACGTGCAGCGCGCCCCCGGTGAGGTAGCCGATCCGCCGCCCGTCCGGGGACAGGCGCGGGTCCACCACCGGGCCGGCGGCCGACACCGGGAACGGCGCGCCGTCGACGCGTACCGCCCACAGCGCGCCCCCGAGCGGGAAGGTGGCTATCCGTCCGCCGCGGTCGATGCTGAAGG